>JBEEMX010000057.1:0-11418 GCA_041192465.1 Pseudomonadota bacterium
CCGCCCGAGGTCGGCGCCTTAATCTGGAATTAGTGGGTACCGCGGGCTGTTGCACAAAGATCGCAGTGGCGCTGTTCGTGTGATCGTGGCGGGGTGTCGCCCGCTTACCATCGCGGCCGAATGCCCACGCAAACCCACACCTCTGCCATGAACAAGCCTGCTGTCACCCCGCCCTTGCGCCGCGTGCTCTACCACCACCGCACCCAGGGCAAGGCCGTCGAAGGTGTCCACATCCGCGGCATCACCGACGCGCTGCGCGCCGAAGGGGTGACGGTGGACATCATCTCGCTGCCGGGCGCCGATCCCTACGCCAGCCCGAAGGCGCTCGGCCCGACCAAGCAGGCGCGGCCCTGGATGAAGTGGGTCACCAGTCTGCCCGAGCCGCTGTTCGAACTGGTGGAGCTGGGCTACAACCTGATGTCGGGCTGGCGCATCCGCGAGTACCTGAACGCGCACAAGGACGTGGACCTGATCTACGAGCGGTACTCCCTGTACATGTTCGTGGCAGTGGTGATCGGTCGCGCGCGCAAGATTCCGGTGATCCTGGAGGTCAACGACTCGGCCACCGTCTACCGCGTGCGTCCGTTGTTCTTCCTGAAGCTGGCGACGGTGATCGAACGCTGGGTGTTCCGGCGCGCCAACGGGCTGGTGTTTGTCTCGGGGGCCTTCCGCGACCGGGTGACCAAGGCGCACGGCCGCATCGCGCCGTCGCTGGTTTCGCACAACGCCGCCAACATCGACAAGTTCAGTTTCACGCCGGAACAGCGCGCCGAGACCCGCACCAAGTGGGGGCTGCTGGACGGTCAGGTGGTGTGCGGCTACCTGGGCGCCTTTGTGCCGTGGCACGCGATCGACCAGTTCGTCTACCAGATCGCCGACCGTCTGAAGATCAATCCGCACCTGAAGCTGCTGCTGGTTGGCGACGGCGCGACCTTCCCGGCCGTGCAGGCGTTCGTGGCGAAAAACGGTCTGGAGCAGCAGGTCATCCTGACTGGCCGTGTCTCGCACGACGAGGTGCCGGGCCTGCTGGCGGCGATGGACATGGCAGTGCTTCCCAGCGCGGGCGACTACACCTCGCCGGTCAAGCTGTTCGAGTTCATGGCCTGTGGCATTGCGCCGATCGCACCGGACTTCGTGCCGATCAAGGAAGTGGTCAAGGAGAACGAGACCGGCTGGCTGTTCAAGGCAGGGGATCTGGAAAGCGCCGTCGGCATGGTCTTGCAGCGCAGCCGCGACCTGTCTGCGCTGCAGAAAATCGGCCAGGCCGCGCGCGCCTACATTGCCCGTGAACGCCAGTGGCGCAACAACATCCTGGCGCTTGTCGATTTCCGTGCGCAGGTCAAGGAACACTGAGGTGTGCTGCCCATGAAACTGCTGCTGTCTGACCTGCGTGCCAAGCAGGTGCTCTACGGTGAGGGTGGCCCGCCTGTCTCGCTGCTCAAGGTGGTGCTGGCCGACGGCACGCTGGCGAACGCGCTCTACCGGCTGCAGGCGTGTTTGGCACGGCTCGGACTGGCCCCGCTGGCGCTGCTGCCGCACATCCTCAACAAGTGGCTCAACGGCTGCGTGATCGGGGTGAAGTCGCAGTTCGGCCCCGGTTTCGTGCTGATCCACCCGGTCGGCGTGGTGATCAACTCCAGCGTGCGCGGCGGGCGCAATGTGTGGCTGGAAAGCGGTGTGGTCATTGGCGAGAACCGCGGCGCCTTTCCGCGGCTGGGGGACGACATCTTTGTCGGCTCGGGGGCCAAGATCATCGGTGGTGTGCAGATCGGCGATGGCGCCCGGGTGGGGGCCAACGCGGTTGTGCTGAAGGATGTGCCACCGGGATACACCGCGCTGGGCATCCCGGCCCGCAACCGACCACCGCAGTGACGGATGTGCTTGCGCATGATTGCGTCAGGATTGCACGCCCTTGCGCGAGTTCCCTGAAATTGATCAACGCATTCCCTAGTGCGCGGGCTGCCGCGCCACGCTAGTCTTGGCGCTGTCGATCGATGGTTTCACGGCCTTCGTGGTCGGCGCATCAGAGCATTTGCCCCCTGGTCCAGAAGACCAGGGGGCATTTTTTTAGAACATCGCAGGATCGCTGAACACCAGAGCTGCCCCACTGAGCGGATGCGCGAAGGCGAGGTGGCAAGCGTGCAGCAGCAGCCTTGGCGCGGCACGCTGCCAGGGTTCGGGTGCGTACAGCGCGTCGCCGACGATCGGGTGTCCGATCGACTGCAGGTGAACCCGCAACTGGTGTGAACGGCCGGTGACGGGTTCGAGGTCGAGCCGGGTGGTGTCGTCGTGCGGCTGGCGCGAGAGGACACGCCAGCGGGTGAGGGCCGGCTTGCCAAGGGTGTGGTCCACTTTCTGGCGCGGCCGGTTCGGCCAATCGCAGCACAGTGGCAGGGTCACTTCCCCGCGGTCCACCTCGATCTGTCCGGCAACGATGGCCGTGTAACGCTTGGTGACCCGGCGCTCGGCGAAGGCCGCACTCAGCAGGCGCTGGGCTTCGGCACCGCGGGCCAGCAGGAGCAGCCCGGATGTCGCCATGTCGAGCCGATGAACGACCAGCGCGTCTGGCAGACGCTGCTGCACGCGGGCCGACACGCAGTCCGCCCGTTCCGGCCCGCGGCCAGGCACCGACAGCAGCCCCGCCGGCTTGCGCACGACGATCAGCGCCTCGTCGATGTGAAGGAGGTCGATGTCGTGCGCGGGGTGCGGATCGTCGTGCGAGGCCATGGCGGGATTGTCGCGTACACCCCGACACGGCAGACCCGCAGGCTTGGCGGCAGAATCGGCGCTCCTTTTCAGCCCGCCGACCCCTCGCCATGCCCATGTTTCCCGTCACCGATCTGCCCACCCTGCTGGCGTCTCTGGCGCGGCCGTCGTCGCTGGTCGAGCTGGGGGTGCTGGCGTCCGTACTGCTGGCGACTTGGCTGATCGTGTGGGGACTGCGGCGCGGTGTGCAGGAGGTGCCGGACCGGCGCTCGATCTGGTTCGGTGCCCATGTGGTCGACGGGGTGCTGTTCCCGGTGCTGGCGCTGGCACTGGCCTATGTGGCGCGCCGGGTGCTGCTGGATCTGGGGCAGCCGCTGGCGGTGTTTCGGCTGGCGATTCCGGTGCTGCTGTCGCTGGTGGCGATCCGGCTGAGCGTGCGGGTGCTGCGGCTGGCGTTTCCCGCCTCGGCGCTGGTGCGGGTGGCCGAGCGGACGATCTCGTGGTTCGCCTGGCTGGGCGTGGTGATGTGGGTGACGGGTCTGCTGCCGGTCGTGCTGGACGAGCTGGATGACATCCAGTGGAAGGTTGGCGCCCATCCGATCAGCCTGCGCAACGTGATCGAGGGCACGCTGTCGGCAGGGTTCGTGCTGGTGGTGGCGCTGTGGATCTCGGCGGCGCTGGAGGCGCGGCTGCTGGCCGGCGCGGCCGGTGCGCAGTTGTCGTTGCGCAAGGTGGCCGCCAATGTGCTGCGTGCGGCGCTGCTGTCGATCGGGTTGCTGCTGGCGCTGTCGGCGGTGGGGATCGACCTGACGGCGCTGTCGGTGCTGGGCGGCGCGCTCGGTGTGGGCATCGGCCTGGGTCTGCAGAAACTCGCGGCCAACTACGTCAGCGGTTTTGTCATCCTGGCCGAACGTGCCCTGCGCATTGGCGACATGGTGAAGGTGGCCGACTTCGAGGGCGTGATCACCGACATCACCACCCGCTACACCGTGATCCGTGCCCCGTCCGGCCGCGAGGCCATCGTGCCCAACGAGACGCTCATCACGACGACCGTGCAGACCCTGTCGCTGGCTGACCGCAATGTGCTGCTCAGCACCTTGATCGGTGTGGACTACGACACGGACGTGGCGGGTCTGCGCGAGCGCCTGATCGCGACGATGAAAACGGTGCCGCGTGTACTGACGGAACCTGGGCCGGCGGTGCAGTTGACCGCGTTCGCCGCCGATGCACTGGAGTTGACGCTCTATTTCTGGATCACCGATCCGGAAAGTGGCCAGGGCAATGTGCGCTCGGAGGTCAACCTGGCTGTGCTGGAGCTGCTGCGGCGCGAGGGCGTGGGCCTGCGCCGTCCGCCACCCGACGCCTCGGTGGTCAAGGCGCCTGGAGCGGAACCAGCACGGTGAACCGGCTGCCCTGACCAGGGCTTGACCACACGGTCACCCGACCGCCCAGCACCTGGGTGCAGAAGTGGTGGCACAGGTGCAGGCCGATGCCGGTGCCACCACGGCCGCGCCGGGTGGTGAAGAAGGGATCGAAGATGCGCGGGAGCACCTCGGCGTCGATGCCGCGGCCGTTGTCGGCCACGACGATGTGCAGCCAACCGCTGTGCGGATCAAGCTGGCTGTGCACGCGGATTTCCGCAGGGACCGCCCGCGGCGGCGGTGGGAGGATGTCCGTGCCGAAGGCGTGGAGCTGCGCGTTGCCGACCAGATTCTCGACCACTTGCCCGAGCGGACCGGGGTAGCTGTCGAGTACCAGACCGGGTGCTGGCTCGATGTGCAATGCAATCGTGGGTGCCATCTGGCGCGCGGCCAGCAGGCGCCGCACATCGCTCAGCACATCGTCCAGCGCGAACACCCGGCGTTCAACGGCACCCCGGTCCACCGCGAGTTGTTTGAACAGGCGAATCACTTGCCCGGCACGGCCCAGACTGTGGTCGATGATGTCGAGCCCGGTGCGCTGGTTGTCGAGCACCGAGCGAACCTGCTGCGGTGTCAGCCCGTTCCCACCGGTGTCTGTCTTGCGCAGTGCGTCGTCCAGCCGGCGTGTCATTGTCGAAGCGGTGACCGTGGCGCTGCCCAGCGGGGTGTTCAACTCGTGAGCGACTCCGGCCACCAGCAGACCCAGCGAGGCGAGTTTCTCCGCCTGCACCAACTCGGTCTGCAACTGCTGCAGGCGCTGCAGCGACGCCTCGGCGTCGGCCTTGGCAGCGGCGAGTGCGCGGTGGTTGGTTTGCAGATCGGCCAGCAGCCGCTCGCGCTCGCGCTCGATCTGCCGCCGACGCCGGGTAGCCCAGACGGCCAGCAACAGCACCAGCGCACTCGCCCCGCCGCTCTGCCAGGCACTGGTGCTGCGCAGTTGCCTGACCGTGTCGGCCGGGACGTGGGCGATGAAGTACCAGGGCGCGGATGCCAGCCGGCCAGGGCCGGGTTCGGTGGGCAGAAAGTCCTGGAAATGCCACATGCCCTTGGCGCCTTCACGCCGGCCGCGCCCTTGCTCCTGCATCAGTTGCCACAGACCGGGGTCGGTGAAGGGCAGACCAGGCACCGCCGAGCCTGCCTCGACTTGCCGGCCGTCCGAACCGGTGAGCTGGACTGGATCGATGCCGGCGCCCTCCAAGGCTTGGAGCTGTGTCAGCAGCCGCCGCAGATCGAGTGTCACCACCACCATGCCCCGCTGCCGGCCGCGACCGTCGTACACGGGCGATGCGGCGCGTTGCCACACGGTGCCGCCGCGGAAATCGAGCGGCGTGAAGCGCGCTTCGGTGGGCAGCAGATTGGACAGCGACTTCAGCCACGGCTCCCCCTCGGTGCGCCGCAGCCGTGGGGACTCGACCAGCGTGGCGATGCCGTCGGTGTTGTCGATGCGGCTGCGTTCGCGGCCGGTCTCGTCGATCCAGGCGATGCGGGCGTAGGGCCGTGAGGCGCGGGCGAAGGTCAGCAGCGCGGTGCCGGTCGCTGCCAGGTTGTCGGCGCTGATCGCCGCGGTCAGTGCCGGATTCTGGCCAAGCACCAGCGCATCGCGCGACAGGTTGGACAACTCGCTGCTGGTGAGCGCCATGCTCTGCTCGATCAGCAAGCGTGCGCCGTTGCGCAGCGGGGTCAGCCGCAGGTCCAGCAGGCGCAGATAACTCAGTGCCCCGGCCACGCACACAACGATCACCCACGGCAGCAGGCGCAAGCCCACCACCCGGACCTCGCGCTTCCAGGCAACCGGTGGTGGTGAAGGAGGCAGCGGTGGTGTGTTCAATCGGCCGCAGCCGGCTGGGTGGGCAGGTGGCCCTGCGTGCGCAGCCAGTCCGGCAATGCCGACACTGGCATCGGCGCGCCGATGAGCAGACCCTGCGCCGCCATGCAGCCGCTGCGCACCAGCCACAGCCGCTGCGCTTCGGTCTCCACGCCTTCTGCGAGCGACTTCAGGCCCAGTTGGCGCGACAGCGTGATGATCATGTCAGGCAGGGTTTCGTGGTCCGGGCGCTGGCCGATTTCGCCAAGAAAGGCCCGGTCGATCTTGAGCCAGTCCAGATCGAAGCTGCGCAGCCGCGCCAGCGACGAAAAACCCGTGCCGAAGTCGTCCAGCGCGACCTCGAAACCGAGCTGGCGCAGCCGGGTGAGTTGTGCGGCTGCACCGTCCGGGTCGAGCATCACGGCGCTTTCCGTCACCTCCAGTTCGATCGCGTCCGGTGGCACCCCGGCTTCGGCGCACTGGTCGGCGATGTCCTGCGCCAGTGTCGGGGCGGCCAGTTGCAGCGCCGAGAGGTTGACCGCGATGCGCAGGTGGCCCAGTCCCAGTGTCTCCAGCACCCGCCAGGCGTGGCAGGACTGGCGCAGCACCTGGGTGAACAGCGCCGTGATGTGACCAGAGGTTTCGGCCAGCGCGATGAAGGTCAGGGGCGAGACTTCCTGCCCGCGCCGGTCGGTCCAGCGGGCCAATGCCTCGAAGCCCTTGAGCGAACCGTCATGCAGCCAGACCTGTGGCTGCAGCGCGATGCGGATCTCGCCGGCCCGCAGCGCCTCGTGCAGTGCCTGGCCGAGCCGGTAGTTGTCGCGGGCTGCCGCCTCCATGCCGGGGCGGTAGGCGACTTCCTGGCCCCAGCCACGCCGCTTGGCGTCGTTGAGCAGGTAGCGGGCCGTGGACAGGATTTCCTCCGGCGGCCCGCTGAACAGCGCCAGATCAACCCGCGCCCCGGTCAGGTGCAGCACGGCCGAGAAATGCCCGTCGCTCACGGTGATCCCCTCGCTGCGGTGGCGGTGCAGGGGTGTGTCGAGCTTGTCCGGTGGCCCCAGCAGCGCGAAGGTGTCGTTGTCCACCCGTGCGACCAGCACTTCCGGTCCCGCCTCGTCGCGCAAACGCTGGGCGAGGGCCTGCAGCAGCCGGTTGGTGGTCTCGAAACCGAGCATCAGGTTGAGGTTGGAGAACTGGTCCACGTCCTCGAACTGCAGCACCATCTTGGACAGCCGCTCGCCGGCGGCGTGCATCATGCGCAGCAACCCGTTGCGGTTGGGCAGCTCGGTCAGCGGATCCTGGTAGGCCAGCCGGTCGAGCTTGGCGATCAGCTCCAGCCGGTGCATCTGGGCACCGACATTGGCCACCAGCAGCTGCACCATCTCGGTCGCGTTGGGCGCGGGCGGCTGGCGTCGAGGCATCCAGAGTGCAAACGCTGTGGCCAGATCGACCTCGCGGCCCTGGCTGGTGGACAGCGCCAACGACGGGTGCAGCGGCATCAGCAGGTCCAGCGCATGGCTGGTCGGACCCGCCGTTGCGGTCTGGTGGGTGAGCGCCTGCTCGATGCGCTGTACCTGCGCCGGGTCGTTCAGCGCATCGAGCGGGCGCCCTTGCAGCTCGGCGAAGCGGCCAGTGGCGCCGATGACCAGGGCGGCAGTCGTGTGCGCCGGCCACATCACCACCAGCCCCTCGCCCGGCAGCTCAAGCAGCCTGGCCACATCGACCAGCAGCGCCTGGCTCAACCCGGTCAAGTCGGGGACGTGGCTGGCGCCATCGACTGCTGCGAGCAACTGTTCGAGCTGGCGCCGGGTCTGCAGCGCCTCGCGGATGAACTGGTGGCTGCGCAGGTTGGCGTTGAGGATCGCTTCCAGCCGGTCGCTGCCGAGTTCGGTCTTGTGCCAGTACTCGTTGACATCGAGGTTGCGCATCACGTCGCGCATCGGCGCCATGCCGGGCTGGCCGGTCAATAGCACGATGCGGATGTCGCGCCGTCCCATGACATCGCGCACATGGCGCACCAGCAGCAGGCCGTCGTCGTCATCCTCCATCACCACGTCGAGCAGCAGCAGGGCGATGTCCGGATGGTCCACCAGCAGCGCGCGGGCCTGTGCGGCGCTGCCCGCCTGCAGCAGCGTGATGTCCCGGCCCTGGAAGCGGTAACCCTCCAGCGCGAAGGCCATGGAGCGGCGAAAGACCGCATCGTCATCGACGGTCAGCACCTTCAGCTCGGAAACATCCGCCGGATGGGCTGGCCGTGCAGGGGTTGAATCGGGTGGGGAAGCGGGAAACGTCAAGGTCAAGTACGACTCCGGGCAATGCCGCTTGTCTTGCAGCGCAGGCGGGCAGGGCCGCGTGCCCCCCGTGTGCAGTCTGTCTCAGGCTCCCGGACTTGGCAATTACTCAAGGCTGATGCCCCGTCGCCGATATTGAAAACAACTGGTTTCCTGGTTCCCCATGTCGGTCGATTCCTCTTCCACGCGCGGCCTGACGGCCAGCCGGGTGCTGCACAGCCGGCTCGCCCGGTGCATCACCTTGAGCGTGCTGCTTGCAGTGGTGCTCCCGCTGGGCGTGCTGGCGCTGCTGGGCGGGCAGGTGCTGGAGTCGCTGAGCCAGCGTTTTGCCTCGCGCGAGCGGTTGGTGCTGGTTCGTGCCGTGGCCCAGCAGGTGGGCACCCACCTGGGCGATGCACGCGCACTCATGGCGGCCTGGCCAGGTGAGCCACCGGTGCTGGAACCCGGTGTGGATCCCATGGAGGTGGGCGTGCGGACACGTTTGCCAGGGCTTGGGTTGCAGTTCCGGCAGGCGGCGCTGGTCGGTGCTGACGGTCGGCTGCGCTGGTCCACCAGTGGCTGGCCCGGCCCGCTGGCCGAGGCAGCGACGGCGCTGCCCGCGTCCGGCGCAGCGCGCAGCCAGTTGCTGGCGCAGGAACGCAATGGACAACTGCAACTTGTGCTGGCCCAGGCACCCAGGTCCGACGGCACACGCTGGCTGGCCGAACTCTCCCCCGAGGCGCTGTGGCAGCCGGTGGCTGTAGGGAATGCCGCGACCTACTGGTGTGTGCAGAACGCGCAGGGGCTGCGTCTGCATTGCCCGGCACCGGCTGCGGGTGGCGATGACCCGCCCGGCTTGCTAGGTACGGCCATCGCCGACCGCGTCCACACCGGCTGGACACTGCCGCTCGACGCCGATTTCGGCGCTGGGGACTGGCAGTTCGACATGGTGCAGGTGCGCGCACCCACCGCCGTGCTGGGTCCGGCGCTGACCGGACCGCTGGTGGGTGGGGTGCTCTGTGCGCTGTTCGGGGTACTGCTGACCAGTGGGGTGCTGATCCGGCGCACGCTCGGTCCGCTGCAGCGCCTGCAGCGCGGTACCCGCCAGCTCGAACAGCGCGCGCCTGGCGTGCGGGTGGACATCGCGGCGGGCGACGAGTTCGGTGCGCTGGCGCAGGCGTTCAACGAGATGGCAGGGGCGGTCGATGCCCAGTTCCAGTCGCTGGAGCTGCTGGCGTCGATCGACCGGGACATCGTCGGCCACCGTGCCGTGGACGAGGTGTTCCGCCGCGTGCTGGTGCAGGCGCTGCCGGGGCTGGGCGCGGCCGTGATGGGGCTGGCGCGGGTTGAGTCGGCGCGGGTGCCGCGGCTGCACCTGCAGTGGAACGACGATGCGTTTGCGCACAAGGTGCGGCGCAGCGTGCGGGCGCTGGCGCCGCAGGAGGTCGAGGCGTTGCTTGGGGTGACGGTCGATGCCGTGTGGCAGCCGAGTGGGTCGAGCCTGTCCTCGGCTTGGTGCGCGCCGATGCGCCAGGACAGGGACACCGCGCTGCAGGCCCTGCCGCTGCGCTGGCAGGGCTGCACCCACGGCCTGTTGCTGCTGGGCTGGACCACAGAGCCGCCTTTGCAGCGCCTGCGCGAGGCAGCGGAGTTGCGTGACCGGCTTTCGGTGGCGCTGGCGGCACACCAACGCGAGCTGGAACTCACCTGGCAGGCCCGCCACGACGACCTGACCGGCCTGCTCAACCGCAACGGGCTGCACCAGGAACTGGACGCGCTGCTGGCCACCGATGGATCAACGACCGTGCCAGCGGCGCTCGCGGTGCTCTTCATCGATCTGGACCACTTCAAGACCGTCAACGACAACCTGGGCCACAGCCTGGGCGACGAGCTGTTGCGCCAGGCCGCCGAACGCCTTGAAGCCTGTGCCCCGACCCGCGCGGTGGCGGCGCGGCCGGGCGGGGATGAATTCGTGCTGGTGCTGCCCGGAGCGGATGACGCGGCGGCGATCGAGGTGGCCAGCGCGGTGTGCCGACGCATGGCCGTGCCGTTCACGCTCAGCGGCAAGGAGCACTTTCTCGGCGCCAGCATCGGCATTGCGCTGGCACCGGTGCATGGCGACAACCGCACCGACCTGCTGCGCCACGCCGACATGGCCATGTACACCGCCAAGGATGCTGGCCGCGGGCGCCACGCCATGTTCGAGGAGCCGCTCGATGCGCGGCTGCTGGAGCGCAGCGCGCTGCTGGCGGATCTGCGCCAGGCTGTGGTGCGCAAGGAGCTGGTGCTGCACTTCCAGCCGCGTGTCTGCGTGGCCGATGGCCGCATCGTGTCCGCCGAGGCGCTGGTCCGCTGGCGCCATCCAAGCCGTGGCCTGGTGCAGCCGGGTGTGTTCATCCCGCTGGCCGAGGAGTCGGAGCTGATCGAGGTGATCGGGCTGTGGGTCATCCGTGCCGCCTGCGCCCAGTTGGCGCGCTGGCGGCGAGAAGGGGTGCCGCTCAAGCGCCTGTCGGTCAATGTGTCGCCGCGCCAGTTGCAATCCGGCCGGCTGCTGGAGGAGGTCGAGGCGGCGCTGGTCCAGCACGGCGTGCCCTGGAACATGCTGGAGCTGGAGGTGACCGAGAGCCTGCTGGTGGGCGATGCCCGCTCGGCCAGCGAACAGCTTGGTCGGCTGCGCGAGCGCGGCGTGCTGATCGCACTGGACGACTTCGGTACCGGTTACTCGTCGATGGCGACGTTGCGCAACCTGCCGATCGACGTGATGAAGGTGGACCGCGCCTTTGTGCAGGATCTGAGTGACGATCCGACCGCGCTGGCGGTCACCCGCGCGATCCTGACCTTGGCCCAGGCGCTGGGCAAACACACGGTGGCCGAGGGCATCGAGACCCAGGCGCAGGCGGACACCTTGCGCCAGCTCGGTTGCGACGAATTCCAGGGGTTCCTGTTCAGCAAGGCAGTGCCAGCGACCGAGTTCGCGGCACTGTGCCGCTTCTCGGCTCAGCAGCAGCCGGTCGTGTCACCCGTCTGAGCGCGACGGGTGCCTGCTTCGGCACAGGCACGGCAGACGCAGGCCAACCCCGACTGCGCCGTCGGTACCCGTGCCAGCACCTCGACCGGGATACGCACCGCCGTACACCAGCACGGGCTGTCGAACGTGCCGGACACTGCCAGTGCGCAGCCGTTCGGACCACCGCACAGCGGGCAGGCTGTGGCGGGC
>JBEEMX010000058.1:0-14467 GCA_041192465.1 Pseudomonadota bacterium
GGAGGCGACGCTGATCCTGGCGCAACTGGTGCGGCGCTACCGGCTGGAGGCAGTGCCCGGCCATGTGCCGCAACCGGTCGGGCGGCTCACGATCCGCTCGGCCAACGGGGTGCGGCTGCGGCTGTTCCGGCGGGCATGAAGGAGCGGCTGGCGGGTTTCCTGCTGATGTGCGCCGTGGTGCCGATGGCGGTAGGCGGCTACCTGATGCT
Source organism: Pseudomonadota bacterium (assembly GCA_041192465.1). Classification (GTDB taxonomy): domain Bacteria; phylum Pseudomonadota; class Gammaproteobacteria; order Burkholderiales; family Burkholderiaceae_C; genus Sphaerotilus. Next base: position 210 of record JBEEMX010000058.1, read on the forward strand.
GGTGTGGATCGGGCTGTTCGGGCCGAACGCCCGGGGACGCGCTGGTGTGCGGGCACTCGACCACTTCGTCAACGCCACGGTCTTCAACGGCTACGCCTGGGAGTCGATCTCATCGCACGCCTGGCGGGCGCGTGACCGGCGGTGGGCGCGGGTGGTGATCCGCGTGACCGACCGTTTTCAACCCGACCACTGCCAGCGGGCGAACAAGCGCGAACAGCCGGTGGTGGACCTGGTGTTGAAATCGCGCCTGGACCGGCAGACGATTGCCTGAAAGCAAAACGGGTCAGCTTCCGAAGAAGCTGACCCGTTGCGTTGTCTGGTGCGGCTGGCAGGATTCGAACCCACGACCCCTTGGTTCGTAGCCAAGTACTCTATCCAACTGAGCTACAGCCGCAATGCGAAATTTGATAGTTGGTGCGGCTGGCAGGATTCGAACCCACGACCCCTTGGTTCGTAGCCAAGTACTCTATCCAACTGAGCTACAGCCGCTCAAATTTCGCTGAGAGATGGATTATGGCGTGAATCCCCCGCGCTTGGCAAGCCATTGGCAACATACCTCACGAATTTTTTGCCGCCTCGCGGTAGCAGCGGTGCGCGAGTTCCTCGTCGCCCTCGATTTCGGCGATCTCGGCCAGCGCGCGCCACGCCTTCATGCGCAGCACGCTGTCGGCGTGTGGCGACTGGGCCGCCGATTCGAGCAATCGGTGGGCGCGGCCCCAGAGCTGGCGCTCGGCCATCGCTTGCCCGACGACGAAGGCCAGTTGCGGATCCTGCGGCAGCGATTCGACGCTGGACTCCAGCAGCGGCAGCCAGTCGGGCGGCAACCCCGGCAGTACCTCGGCAAACGCATCGAGCACGTCCGCGCGCTCCCGCTCACCCAGTTGCGACAGGCTTTCCCAGTGAGGACGCAGCCACCCACGGGCGTCCGACAAGGCATCCAGCGCGCCGGCCCGCTTCGCGGCGCGCGCGGTGACGTAGGGATCGCGGCGGTCGGTGCTGTCGAGCTGCAGCCAGGTGCGGCGGAGCTGGTCGGCGTCGCGCGCGGTGTCCAGCACCTCGACGGCCAGCGAGCGCAGCAGGCCCTGCGCCGCCGCAGGCGTGAATCCCTGGTGCTTGGCGAGCAGGCGAGCCGTCTTGAGCGCCTCCAGCGGCTGGCTGGCCAGGCGCGACGCCTGCAGCTTGAGGCGAAGGGCGTGGGTGCGCCGCGCCACACCGGCTGGCAGCAGTGCAAGCTGGTCCAGCGCGCGGTCGGCATCGCGGTCGTCCACGGCCCACTCGGCCGCCAGCAGCCGCGCACCCTCGCCCACCGCCGAGCCACTCGGCAGATTGGCGATGAGCGCCTGCGCCCTGGAGAGCTGCTCGTTGCGACGCGGCTGGTCCTGCAGGCGGTGCAGGCTGTTGGCCGCGACCAGATGGGCCAGCACGGCAAAGTCGGCCTCGATCCGCAGATCCGATTGGGCCTGGATGTCCAGCGCCTGCTGGGCGGCCTTGTGCGCACGGCCATAGCGGCCGGCGAACAGCAGCGAGAACGACTCGCGCAGTGCCTTCTGCGCGGCGTGTTCGCGTTGGCGGGTGCGCCACGCCTTGGCGCGCTCGGGCAGACCCACCAGACTCGACACCGCACCGATCACGGCATACCCCGCGCCGCCCAGCATGAGCATCACCAGCACGAACACGTTGATGGACACGTCCACCCGCCACGGCGTCCAGTAGATGGAGACAAGCCCGTCATTGGCGCCAAGCGTGCTCGCCGCCAGCACGGCCACGGCGAAGATCAGCAGCAACCAGACCACTTGGCGCATGTCCGGGCCCCTTCAGCGACCCGCCACGGCGGCGGCGGTGGCGGCGAGCGATTCGTCCGGCCGGGGAATGCCGACCAGGCGACTCTGTGACGCCACGGCGCGCAACAGATCGGCGGCGATCTGGGTGCGGCGCGCGCTGCCGTCGAAATAGGTCTGCAGCGAACGCTGGGCGCTCTGCAGATCGACCGTCGCCGCCTCTGGCTGCCGCGACAGCAGCGACAAACGGGCGTTGAGCAGCCGCAGCTTGAGGTTCTCGCGCAGGAACACGCCCTGCTCCGGTGCCAGCAACATGGCCTCGGGCCGGTCGATGCGGGTCACGCGCAGCAGGCTGCTGACCTCGTCCCACACCAGTTGCAGCGGCCGTTCCCACTCCATGAGCCACTGGCGCCACAGTGGAAGATCGGCCCGTGCCGGGGCAGAGGCAGCCGCCTGCTGGGCATGGGCGCGCTGCGCGGAAACCACCGCGCGCGCCGTGGTCGCCGACTGCGAGACCAGCGGCAGCTCGTCCGTCAGGCGCACCACCTCGTCAAGCTTGATGAGCAGCGAGCCGATGTCGGGCACGGCTACCGCACGCACCCGGTCCATGTCGCGGGCAATGGCGCGGCGCAGCGGCTCCAGCCGGGGCTGGCTGATGCGCGCCAGACGCTCGTCGGCGGTGCGCAGCGCGGCCATCAGCGGCTCGGCACTGCCAGTGATGGAGCTTTGCTGCACCGCGACGCGGATCGATGCGTCGATGTCGGACACCGCATTTTCGTCCCGCGAACGGGACATGGACAGGATCAGGGCATCGAGCTGGTCGCGCTGCAGGGCCACCTCGGACACACGGGCGTCCATCAAGGCGACCTTGGCGGCTGCGTCGCGGGCGACCTCCTCGGCCTGCTTGGCCAGTACCCGCGCCTCGGAAGCCTGCTCGCTGCTGCCCTGCTGGCGCTTGACGAGTTCCATCTCCAGGGCATGCACGCGCTGCTGGGTCTCCCAGCCCATCCACAGGCTGCCGCCGGCGACCAGCGCCAGCACCAGCCCGACGGGCACGACCCACGACGGCAGGACTGGTGACGGAGCAGCGGCATGCACGATCACCGGCCCCGCGTGTGCGGGGGCGATGACCGGAGCAGGCGCGACGGCCAGAACGTCCGGCGGCGGTTCGGCGCTGGCAGGAGCACCTGTGGGAGGAAGTGTTTGATCGTTCACGGGCGTTGCGGGGCCGAAGTGTGCATGCCGCTGCGTGGATTGTATCGACGGGGCATGACAGCCGTGCAAGACATCACAGTTGCGGACACATTCAGCGCCAGCACGCGGTGGCTGCACCGCGCCGTCTCGGCGATGCGCGGATGCGTGGCAAGCACCGGCACCGCCAGCACGGCGGCACGCAGCGCCGGGTCCGCCGCCGGCGCATCCGGCGCCAGCAGGTGGGCGATGCACTGCGAGCTGCTGAACAGCCAGACGTGCTGCGTCGGCTGTGCCGCCACCGCCGCCAGCGCCTCGCCCAGCGCGCCCGGCCACAGGGGCGGCCCACGCCGATAGGCCGCCAGGCACGCCACCGACGCGCCGGCCCGGCCGAGGGTGTCGGCCAGCCAGTCGCGCCCGTCCTCGCCCCGCACGACCAGCACCGATTGCCCGGTCCAGTCGCGCTGCGCCAGCGCGTGGGTCCAGAGCGACTCGGCATCGAAGGTCGCCGCGTCACTGGGTGGCGACACGATGCAGGCAGCGTCCACCCCCTGCGCCCGGAGCGCCGCCACCGTGCCCGGTCCGGTGGCACCGGCCCATGCCGTGTCCGGCCAACGCAGGCCCGCAGGCCGGGCCGCAAAAAATGCCAGCACGGCATTCGGGCTGACGAACATCACCAGGCGATGCCGGGACAGCACCATCCAGGTGCGCGCCACGCCTTCATCGAACGCGGCGACCCGTTCGATGCGCATCAGCGGCAAGGCGCGCGCGGCCTGACCCAGTGCCTCCAGCCGGGCAACCCACTCGCCGGCCTGCGGTTGTGGCCGGGTCACCACCACGGTGAGGGTCATGCCGCCGCCAGCGCCTCGGCAGCCGCCAGATAGCGCAGACCACCACCATCGCGCAGCAGATGCGCCACCGACAGGCCCAGCGCCTCGGCGCCCGCCACATCGGTCACCGCGCCGTCGACCTGCGCCATCAGCAGCGGCTGCGCCGCGTCGGTCGGGTGGCCAAGGCGGGCTTCCAGCACCATCGTCACGCCGCGCCAGGTCACGTGCGCCGCCAGCGGCATGCTGCAACTGCCGCCCAGCGCCCGCGAGACAGCCCGTTCGGCGTGGACAGCGAGCCACGTCGGCGTGTCGATCAGTGTCGCCAGGGCCTCGCACAGCGCCACGTTGTCCGTGCGGACCTCGATGCCCAGCGCGCCCTGCCCCGCCGCCGGCAGCATCACCTGCGGGTCGATCACCGCCCGGATGCGCGAGGCCAGCCCGAGCCGCTTCAGCCCCGCCGCGGCGAGCACGATGCCGTCGTACTGGCCTTCGTCAAGCTTGCGCAGACGCGTGTCGAGGTTGCCCCGCAGCGGCTGCACGTCCAGATCGGGCCGCACCGCCTTGAGCTGCACCACGCGGCGCAGGCTCGACGTGCCCACCTTCGCGCCCAGCGGCAGCGACTGCACCGACTCGAAATGGTTCGACACCCAGGCGTCACGCGGGTCTTCACGCTCCAGAACGGTGCACAGCGTGAAACCGGCGGGCAGCTCCATCGGCACGTCCTTGAGCGAATGCACGGCCAGGTGCGCGCGGCCCTCTTCCAGCGCGACTTCGAGTTCCTTGACGAACAGGCCCTTGCCGCCCACCTTGGACAGCGCACGGTCGAGGATCTGGTCGCCGCGGGTCGTCATGCCCAGCAGACCGACCGTCCAGCCGAAGCGTGCCTGCAGCAGCGCCTGGACATGCTCGGCCTGCCACATGGCGAGTCGGCTTTCACGGGTGGCGATGGTGGTGGTGCTGGAAGGCGACAGTGTGTTCATCCCGACATTCTCCCGCATCACCACGGTGCCTCCGGCCGCACCGGCTGGCCCCGAACTTGCTGAATTCGTTCTACGATCCAAAATCCGCGATGCTAAAATTTATCGCGTAACCAGATTACCAATCTTCTGACATCGAGGTTTCAATGCCCCGCGCCGCCCGTTCCCGCTCGCCCGGCCCCGTTGCCGCTCCAGACACCGTGGCCGAGGTCAGCACCCCAGCCGATGCAGCCGAAAAGAACCGCCCGCTCGTCGAAGACATCCGCCTGCTCGGGCGCCTGCTCGGCGACGTGATCCGCGAACAGGAGGGCAAGGCCGCCTACGAGCTGGTCGAGAAGATCCGCCAGCTCTCCGTCGCCTACCGCCTGAAGCAGGACGCGACCGCCGGCAAGGCCCTCGACCGGCTGCTGAAAAACCTCTCGGTGGACCAGACCGTCAGCGTCATCCGCGCCTTCAGCTACTTCTCGCACCTGGCCAACATCGCCGAGGACCGCCACCATGTCCGCCGACGTGATGTCCACGAGCGCCAGGGGCACCTGCAGGAAGGCTCGCTGGCGATGACCTTCGAGCGCCTGGCCGACGCCGACATCCGCGCCGACGACATCGCCCGCACGCTGGACCACGCGCACATCTCACCCGTGCTGACCGCGCACCCGACCGAGGTGCAGCGCAAGTCCATCCTCGACGCCGAGCGCGCCGTGGCCGAGCTGATCGGCGAGCGCGACGGGCTGCACACCGCCCGCGAGCGCAGCGACAACGAGACGATGCTCACCGCCCGCGTCACGCAGCTCTGGCAGACGCGCATGCTGCGCTACACCAAGCTGACCGTCTCGGACGAGATCGAGAACGCGCTGTCCTACTACCGCAGCACCTTCCTGCGCCAGATCCCGAAGATGTACCGCGAGGTCGAGAACGCCCTGCCCGGCCGGCCGATCGCCAATTTCTTCCGCATGGGCAACTGGATCGGCGGCGACCGCGACGGCAATCCCTTCGTCACCGCCGAGACGCTGAAGCTCGCGCTGTCGCGGCAGAGCGAAACCGTGCTGCGCCACTACCTGACCGAGGCACACGAGCTGGGCGCCGAGCTGTCGATGTCGCTGCTGCTGGCGCCGATCACGCCCGAGATGACCGCGCTGGCCGAGCGTTCCCCCGACCAGAACGCGCACCGCGAGGACGAGCCGTACCGCCGCGCCCTGATCGGCGTCTACGCCCGTCTGGCCGCGACGCTGCACGAGTTGACCGGCACCGAAGCCCTGCGCCACGCGGTCGCGCCGCAGAATCCCTATGCCTCGTCCGAAGCGTTCCTGGCCGACCTGAAGGTGATCGAGGCCTCGCTCAAGCACCACCACGCCCAGGCGCTGATCGCCCCGCGGCTCGCGCCACTGATGCGCGCAGTCGAGGTGTTCGGCTTCCACCTCGCGACGGTGGACCTGCGCCAGAGTTCGGACAAGCACGAGGAAGTCGTCGCTGAGCTGCTGCGCACCGCACGCATCGAGGCGGACTACAGCGCGCTCGACGAGGCCAGCCGGCGCGAGCTGCTGATGCGCATGCTGAACGACGCCCGTTCGCTGCGCGTGATCGGCGCGGAGTATTCCGAGCACGCCCGCAGCGAGCTGGCGATCTTCGAGACGGCGCGCACCATGCTCGCCCGCTACGGTCGCCACGCGCTGCGCCACTACATCATCAGCCACACGGAGGACGTGAGCGACCTGCTCGAAGTACTGGTGCTGCAGAAGGAGGTCGGCCTGCTGCGTGGCACGCTGGACAGCGGCGCCGCCGTCAACGACCTGATCGTCGTGCCGCTGTTCGAGACCATCGGCGACCTGCGCAACGCCGCGCCGATCATGCAGCAGTTCTACGCGCTGCCCGGGGTGGCCGCATTGGTGCAGCGGTCCGGGGCAGAGCAGGACATCATGCTCGGCTACTCCGACAGCAACAAGGACGGCGGCTTCTTCACCAGCAACTGGGAGCTGTACGCGGCGGAACTCGCGCTGGTCGAGCTGTTCGACACCCTCGGCCACAGCCACGGCATCACGCTGCGCCTGTTCCACGGCCGTGGCGGCACGGTGGGACGTGGCGGCGGCCCGAGCTACCAGGCCATCCTCGCGCAGCCCCCCGGCACCGTGAACGGCCAGATCCGCCTGACCGAACAGGGCGAGGTCATCGCCTCCAAGTACGCGCACCCGGAGATCGGCCTGCGCAACCTGGAAACGCTGGTCGCCGCCACACTGGAGGCCACGCTGCTGCACCCGACAAAAAGCGCCCCGCGCAGCTTCCTCGACGCCGCCGCGGAACTCTCGCTGGCGAGCATGTCCGCCTACCGCGCGCTGGTCTACGAGACCCCCGGCTTCACCGACTACTTCTTCAGCGCCACGCCGATCCGCGAGATCGCCGAACTGAACATCGGCTCGCGCCCCGCTTCACGCAAGGCGACGCGGGCGATCGAGGATCTGCGGGCGATTCCGTGGGGCTTCTCGTGGGGGCAATGCCGGGTGGCGCTGCCGGGCTGGTGCGGCTTCGGCTCGGCGGTGGAGAGCTACCTCGCCAACGGCAAGACCGACAAGCTGCGCGCCGAGCGGCTGGCGCTGCTGCAGCGGATGTTCAAGGACTGGCCGTTTTTCCGCACGCTGCTGTCGAACCTGGACATGGTGCTGGCCAAGACCGACCTGCGCATCGCGGCGCGTTACCTGGATCTGGTCGAGGACAAGAAGCTCGGCAAGCGGATCTTCGCCGCGATCGAGGCCGAGTGGCAGCGCACGAATGACGTGCTGAACCTGATCACCGGCGACACGCAGCGGCTGGCGAACAACCCGACGCTGGCCCGCTCGATCGAACACCGTTTCCCCTACCTCGACCCGCTGAACCACCTGCAGGTCGAGCTGATGCGCCGCTACCGGCAGCGGCCGGCGGACGCCAAGACGGCGGGCGACCCGACACTGGAGCGGCTGCAGCGCGGGATCCACATCTCGATCAACGGGGTGGCGGCGGGCCTGCGCAACACGGGCTGAGGCGGACGCAGGCTCTGGCTCAATCCACCAGCCGGAAGGTGTAGCGGTAACTGCGCAGCACACCGTTCACCCGCACGTTGGTGATGGTCACGTCGTGGAATACGCCCGCAGTGATCCCCGCGGCGCGAAAGCGCAGGATGTTGGGCACGCCGTAGCCGACGTAATCGGGCGAGACCTCGGTGACGGCCAGCGCCGCGCCGCCACGGGGCACGACAGAGACGGTGGCCACGCCGTAATCGACCTTGCTCTGGCCGTTGGCGCTGCGGCTGGTCTTGTCGGCGATGGCGGTGAAGGACTGGATGGGGGCCGTGGTGCCCGTGCCCTGGAAGTACGCTTTCTTGTAGTCGCCGACCGGGTAGGCCACGTAGTCGGACGCGACCGGGCCTGCGCCGTCGGTGGTCTGGATGACCTTGAGCGCAGCACCGGTGGCGCGCACGCCGCCAGCGGATTCGACATCCACGCGCCCGAAGGCCACCTTGGTAAGGAAGGGGTCGAGCATCCAGCGGCGGTGGCCAAGCGTCGATTCGCTGCCCACATCGGCCAGCCAGCCCGCCAGGATGGTCCCCGAGGAGGCCAGTGTCAGGTAGGCACTCGGGCCGCCGAGGTAGAGGTTGCTGCTGGCGCCACCGTCCCGGCCGGTGGTGGTGTAGCAGCCCCAGGAGGTCGGCGGCGCGTGGTCGAGCGCGCTGTTGACGACCGACATCAGCGCAATCTGCATCACCTCACCGTCGCCAGCCGTGTCGTAGGCGACGGCGGCCAGACCGTGGGCGGTGCGGATGGCGTTGACGGTGGCGAGTGCGCCGGATTTTTCTGCGGCGGTCAGCGTGCCGGTGCGGCAGAGGCTGGTGTCGGGCAGCGTGGCATAGAGCGGCAGGGCAGCGGTGGTGAAGTCGGAGGTGCTGCCGCCCGATCCGGAACCAGACCCTGAACCCGAGCCAATGCTGATCGACGCCCCGACACTGCCACCGCAGCCCGCCAGGGACAGCGCCAGCGCCAGCGCCGCACAGAGGCTCCAGCCCGCCCAGCGGAACACAAGCGTGGCAAAGTCAGGGTGGGCAGACGAAAGAAACGGCATGACAGGCTCCCGGATCAGATGGTGGACAAGCCCCGAAGCCTACCGCGCCCGACCGCTGAAACCTTCCAGCACGTTGACGACGTTGGTGCCTACCTCGGCCACGGCATAACCGCCCTCCAGCGTGAACACCGTCGGCAGACCGCACCGGGCCAGCCGCTCGCCGAGCCGGAAGTAGTCGGCGCTGCGCAGGTGGAAGCCGGAAATCGGATCGCCCTCGAAGGTGTCCACGCCCAGCGCCACCACCAGCACATCGGGCTGGAACCGCGCCACCGCCTGCGCGGCGTGGTCGAGCGTGTCGAACCAGGTGTCGGTCGAGGTGCCGCGCGGCAGTGGCAGGTTGAGGTTGCAGCCGAGTCCGGCGCCCTCCCCGTGCTCGTCGGCATGACCGAGAAAGAAGGGGTATTCGGTCATCGGATCGCCGTGGAGCGAGACGGTCAGCACGTCGCCATGTCCGTAGAAAATCGTCTGTGTGCCGTTGCCGTGGTGGTAATCGACGTCGAGCACCGCCACCCGCCCGGCCCCGCCCTCGCGCAGCGTCTGGGCGGCCAGCGCAGCGTTGTTGAGAAAACAGTAGCCGCCGAAAAAATCCGGCCCGGCGTGGTGCCCCGGCGGGCGGGTCAGGGCCACGGCACAACGGTCCCCCGCCAACACCGCCCGCGCCGCCGTCACCGCGCACGCCGCACCGGCCCGCGCCGCCGCCCAGGTGCCGGCCACCATGGGACTGCCGGCGTCGAAGGTGTACAGCCCGAGTTGCGCCGCGAAGTTGCGCGGCACCACGTCGCGCCGCAGACCGTGCCCCGCCCACACCGAGGGCAGGATGTCGAGCGCGGCATTGGCCGGGTCGAGCGCCACCCAGGCACTCCAGGCGCCCGCGAGGAAATCCAGGTAACGCGGCGCGTGAACGCCCGCCAGCGCCGCATCGGACACCGGCTCGGGCAGACACAGCGTCCCCACCGCCCGCGCCTGCACCGCGGCCAGCACATGGTCCAGCCGGTCGGGCGTCTCGTGGCAGGGCACCAGCCGTCCACGGTACATCTCGTGGTGCGCCGTGTGCAGGCGGTGGTCGGGGTTGTGGACGATGTGCATGGGCGCGCCTGCTGCGGCGATCCGCTCAGTAGGGGGTGGACACCGAGAAGCGCATGGTCCAGTTGTCCAGATACGCCTTGACCAGCGCCGCGTCGTCGCGGACCAGCAGACCGTTTTCGGTGTTGCGGGTCTCGGCGGCTTTGGTGAAGTTGTACGACCCCATGAACACCGCCCGGCCGTCGAAGATCATGACCTTGTTGTGCGCGATGGCCGGCCTGGTGTCGATGACCACGGGCACGCCGCCGTTCTTCAGGTAGGTGGCGCTGGTGTATTTTTCGCCGACCTGGCTTTTATCGACGATGACCTGCACATCGACCCCGCGTTCCTTGGCCTGCTTGACGGCCTGGGCGATGGGGACGCTGGTGAAGGAATACGCCTGCACATGCAGCGAGCGGCGCGTGGCCTGGATCGCCTCGATGAGCAGCTTCTCGCAGGAGTCGCCGTCCGGGGTGAAGCACAGGCGGTAGGACGCGCGTGGAGAGAAGGTCTGGTAGCCCGACGCTGCGGCGATGGCAGCGGGTGGTGCCTCGGTGCGCGCCACGGCAGGCGTGGGCGGGATGGCAATGGCGATGGTGACGGCCACCGCCGGGAGTGCGCGCGCGAAGTGGGCAAGACGGAGCATGGGGCGGGTATCGGGTTTCATTTCGGGTGGGGATCATCCCATGCCCGCCCGGTCCACCGCCCCGGTGCCGCCTTATTCGCCCAGATACGCGGCGCGCACCTTGGGATCGCTGAGCAACTGCTGCCCCCGCCCGGTCATCGTGATCAGTCCGGACTCCATCACGTAGCCCCGATCCGCCACCGCCAGTGCGCGGCTGGCGTTCTGCTCCACCAGCAGCATGGTCACGCCCTGCTTGTGGATGTCGGCGACGACCTCGAAGATCTTGTCCACCATGATCGGCGACAGGCCCATCGACGGCTCGTCCAGCAGCAGCACCTTCGGCCGGGCCATCAGCGCGCGGCCCATCGCCAGCATCTGCTGCTCGCCGCCGGACATCGTGCCGGCGAGCTGGTCGCGGCGCTCCTTCAGGCGCGGGAAGATGCTGAACACCTTCTCGATGTCGGCGTCGATCTCCTGGTCGTTGCGCGTGTAGGCGCCCATCTGCAGGTTCTCGGTGATCGTCATCCGGGTGAAGGTGCCGCGCCCCTCGGGAATCATCACCAGCCCCTGCTTGGCCAGATCCCAGGAGCCTTGGCCCTTCAGGCTCTTGCCGAGGTACTTCACGTCACCATCGGCGATGGGCTGCATGCCGGTGACCGCCTTGAGCGAGGTGGTCTTGCCCGCGCCGTTGGCACCGATCAGGCTGACCAGCTCGCCTTCGCGGACTTCGAGCGTCACGCCCTTGACCGCCTGGATGCCGCCGTAGGCGACCTTCAGGTTCTCGATGCTCAGCAGAACCTGGCCGCTGCCGCCGGTCTTGTGGTGAATTGCGGTTGCCATCGTGTGGGGTGTCCGTGCTGCGTTTGCGTTCAATGGGCCTTGTGACCGGTGCCCAGGTAGGCCTCGATCACCTTCTCGTTCTTCTGCACCTCGGCCGGCGTGCCCTCGGCGATCTGCTTGCCGTAGTCGAGCACCGTCAGCCGGTCGCACAGCCCCATCACCAGCTTCACGTCGTGCTCGATGATCAGGATGGTGCGGCCATCCTTGCGGATCTGGTCGATCAGCTCGCGCAGCACCCCCTTCTCCGTGGCGTTCATGCCGGCGGCTGGCTCGTCCAGCGCGATCAGCTTGGGATCGGTGGCCAGGGCGCGGGCGATCTCCAGCCGCCGCTGGTCACCGTAGGACAGCGTGCGCGCCTTGTATTCGGCGTATTTGCCGATGCCGACGTAGTCGAGCAGCTCCTGCGCGCGTCGGGCAATGGCAGCCTCCTCGGCCTTGAAGCCGGGGGTGCGAAAAATGGCGCCGAGCAACCCAGAGTGCGAGCGCACATGCCGCCCCACCATGACGTTCTCCAGCGCGGTCATTTCGGGAAAGAGCCGGATGTTCTGGAAGGTACGGGCAATGCCAGCGGCCGCCACCTCATGCACCGCAGTTGGCGTATAGGGGGCGCCGCCGAGGTTGAACGTGCCACCGTCCGGCGTGTAGAGGCCGGTGATGACGTTGAAGAAAGTCGTCTTGCCGGCGCCGTTCGGGCCGATCAGGCCGTAGACCTGCCCCTTGTGGATGGTGATGCCCACGTCCGAGAGGGCTTGCAGGCCGCCGAAGCGCTTGGAGACGCCCTTGACTTCCAGGACGATGTCCGCGGTGTTCTTGCTCATGGGGAGATGGCTCCTGTTCGCTTCAGCTTCACTTGGCCGCCGGAGCGGCCTTGCCATGCTCGGGCGCGGGCCACAGGCCGCGCTGGCGCACCAGCATGATCGTGATCATCGCCAGCGCGATCAGCAACTGGCGCAGGATGGCCGCGTCCAGCCGCCCACCCGTCATGGCTTGCACGTCGCCGGCCACATAGCGCAGCACTTCCGGCAGCGCCGACAGCAGCAGCGCGCCCAGGATCACGCCGGGGATGTGCCCGATGCCGCCCAGCACCACCATCGCCACGATCATCACGGACTCGGCCAGCGTGAACGACTCGGGCGAGATGAAGCCCTGGAAGGCCGCGAACATGGCACCCGACACCCCGCCGAAGGTGGCGCCCATGCCGAAGGCGAGCAGCTTCAGGTTGCGGGTGTTCAGCCCCATCGCCTTGGCGGCGATCTCGTCCTCGCGGATGGCCATCCAGGCGCGGCCGATGCGCGAAACCTCCAGCCGACGGCAGACGATCACCGTCAGCACCACCAGCCCCAGGAACAGGTAGTAGTACAGCACCACCGGCGGGAAGGTGTGTCCGAACAGGTCCACCGGCTTGCCGAAGCTGAAGCCGAAGAAGTTCATCGGGTCGATCTGGCTGATGCCGCGCGGACCGTTGGTGATGTTGAGCGGGTGCTCCAGGTTGTTCATGAACACCCGGATGATCTCGCCGAAGCCCAGCGTCACGATGGCCAGGTAGTCCCCGCGCAGCTTGAGCGTCGGGGCCCCCAGCGTCACGCCGAAAAACGCCGCCACCAGCGCCGCCACAGGCACCACGGCCCAGATGGGCATGTGCAACCCGTCCGGGAACATCGCCTTGATCCACTCGAAGTTGTCCGAGAGATGCGGCGAGGCCAGCAGCGCGTAGAGGTAGGCCCCCACCGCGTAGAAGGCGACGTAGCCCAGGTCGAGCAGGCCGGCGAAGCCGACGACGATGTTCAGGCCGAGGGCGAGCATCACGTACAGCAGCGCGAGCGCCATGATGCGCACCCAGCCATGTCCGAACTGCGCCGCGAACAGCGGCAACGCCAGCAGCGCGAGCGCCGCCAGTCCGAACACCATCCATTGCTTGGTCTTGTCCATGGAAGTCATGTGTGGGGTCTCCTCAGGCACGGTCAGCCACGCGTTCGCCCATCAGGCCGGACGGTCGCATGGTGAGCACCAGGATCAGGACGAGGAAGGCGAAGATCTCGACGTACTGGCTGCCGAAGATGCCGCCGGTGAGGTCGCCGAGGTAGCCCGCGCCGATGGCTTCGATCAGGCCGAGCAGCACGCCGCCGACCATCGCCCCGGTCAGGTTGCCGATGCCGCCGAACACCGCTGCGGTGAACGCCTTCAGGCCGGGCATGAAGCCCATGCTGTGCTGCAGGGTGCCGTAGTTGGCGGCCCACATGATGCCGGCGATGGCAGCCAGCGCCGCGCCGATCACGAACGTGGTGCTGATGATGTGGTCCGGGCGCACGCCCATCAGACCGGCGACACGCGGGTTCTCGGCCGTAGCCCGCATGGCGCGACCGAGCTTGGTCTTGTTGACCAGCCACAGCAGACCGGTGAGCACCGCCGCCGTGATGACGAGGATCAGGATCTGCGTCAGCGTGATGACGGGGCCGTCTTCCCAGAGGTTGTAGACCTCCACCGGCAGCAGCTGCGGGTAGGGCTTGGGGTTCGGCTTCCAGATGATCATGGCCAGCGTCTGCAGCAGCAAGCTCATGCCCATGGCGGTGATCAGCGGCGCCAGGCGCGGCGCGTTGCGCAACGGCCGGTAGGCAACCTTCTCGATGGCGTAGTTCAACACCGAGCAGACGATGATCGCGGCGATCGCCGAGATGAACATGATCAGCCAGCCCGGCAGGGTCGAGCCCGCTTCCTGGAATGCAATGGCGACGCTCCAGCTGACCATGGCGCCGACCATGAGCACCTCGCCGTGCGCGAAGTTGATCAGGCTGATGATGCCGTAGACCATCGTGTAGCCCAGCGCGACGAGCGCATACATGCTCCCGAGCACCAGACCGTTGATGATCTGCTG
>JBEEMX010000059.1:0-13552 GCA_041192465.1 Pseudomonadota bacterium
CCTCTACCACGCCGACCGCCTCACCACCGTCAGCCCCACCTACGCCCGCGAAATCCAGGGCGCGGAGCAGGGCTGCGGACTCGACGGCCTGCTGCGCACGCGGGCGGCGGACCTGTCTGGCATCCTCAACGGGGTCGATGGCGCGGTGTGGAGTCCGGCGGTCGATGCGCTGCTGCCGGCCTGCTACGACCGCGATGACCTCTCGGGCAAGGCCGTGTGCCAGGCCGCGCTGCAGCAGTCGCTGGGGCTGGCGGTCGATCCGGCGCGGCCCATCGTCTGCATCGTCAGCCGCCTGACGGAGCAGAAGGGCTTGCACCTCGTCCTGCAGGCGCTGCCGGGATTGGTCGCGCAGGGCTGGCAATTCGCCATGCTCGGCAGCGGCGATGCCTGGATGGAAGCGGCCTTCCGCGACGCCGCCGCCGCGCAGCCCACGTCGATCGCCGTCCGCCTGGGCTATGACGAACCGTTCGCGCACCGCCTCATCGCCGGCAGCGACGCCATCCTCGTGCCCTCGCGCTTCGAGCCGTGCGGCCTGACGCAGCTCTACGGGCTGGCCTATGGGACGCTGCCCATCGTGCGCCGCGTGGGCGGTCTGGCCGACACCGTCGCGGACACGCAGCTCGACACCCTCGACACCACCGCCACTGGCTTCGTCTTCGATGCCTTCACCGCCGACGCGCTGCAGGCCGCCGCCGCCCGCGCCCTGGCCTTGCACCGCCGCCCGGCCGACTGGGCCTTGGTGCGCGACCGGGCGATGCGGCAGTCCTTCGACTGGGACGCTGCAGCCGCCCAGTACGAGGCGCTGTACCACGCCGTTGCCTGATTCTTGATCCCGATTCTGATTTCGATTCCGATCCGACCATGGACCTCACCCAGTTCGAACACCAGTACGACCACCTCGCCCGCGATGTCGGTGCCTTCAAGCGCGCGATCTCCAACAAGCTGATGTACAGCGTGGGCAAAGACCCGGTTTCGGCGCTGCCGCAGGACTGGCTGCACGCGGTGTCCTACGCCGTGCGCGACCACCTCGTCGAACGCTGGATGAAGACGACGCGCGCCCAGTACGCGCAGGACGTGAAGCGCGTCTACTACCTCTCGATGGAGTTCCTGATCGGGCGCACCTTCTCCAACGCCATCCTCGCGCTGGAGCTGATGCCCACGATCCGGCAGGCGCTGGCGGAGCTGGATGTCAACATCGACACCGACCAGCTCTTCGATCTGGAGCCGGACGCCGCGCTCGGCAACGGCGGTCTGGGTCGATTGGCCGCGTGTTTCCTCGATTCGATGGCGACGCTGGGTGTCCCCGGCTTCGGCTACGGCATCCGCTACGACTACGGCATGTTCCGCCAGCAGATCGTCGAAGGTCGGCAGGTCGAGGCGCCCGATTACTGGCTCACCACCGGCAACCCGTGGGAGTTTCCGCGCCCCGAGGTGCAGTACCGCGTGCGCTTCGGTGGCCAACTGGAGCAGCACGGCGAAACGGTGCGCTGGGTCGGCACCGACGACGTGCTGGCGATGGCCTACGACACCATCATCCCCGGCTACGGCACCGAGGCGACCAACACGCTGCGGCTGTGGTCCGCCAAGGCCACGGAAGAGATGAACCTGCGCGCCTTCAACCAGGGCAACTACTTCGGCGCGGTCGAGGGCAAGAACCACTCCGAGAATGTCTCGCGGGTGCTCTACCCGGACGACTCCACTCCGTCGGGGCGGGAGCTGCGGCTGCGGCAGGAGTATTTCTTCGTCTCCGCCAGCCTGCAGGATCTCGTGCGCCGCTACCTGCGCACGCACACCGGCTTCGAGGCGCTGCCCGACAAGGTCAGCGTCCACATGAACGACACGCACCCGGTGCTGGCGATCCCGGAGCTGATGCGGCTGCTGGTGGACGAGCACCGTGTGCCGTGGCTGCAGGCATGGGCGCTGTGCCAGAAGGTGTTCAGCTACACCAACCACACGCTGATGCACGAGGCGCTGGAGACCTGGCCGGTGGCGATGTTCGAGCGCGTCCTGCCGCGGCACCTGCGCATCATTTTCGACATCAACGCGCACTTCCTCGGCGATGTCAGCGCCCAGCACGGCCACCAGCCCGAGCTGCTGCGCAAGTTGTCGCTCATCGACGAGGAGGGCGGGCGCCGTGTGCGCATGGCTTACCTCGCGGTCGTGGCGAGCCACTCGGTCAACGGCGTCTCGGCGCTGCACTCGGAGCTGATGAAGGAGTCGATCTTTGCCGACTTCGCGGCCCTCTGGCCGGAACGCTTCAACAACAAGACCAACGGCGTGACCCCGCGCCGCTGGCTGGCGCAGGCCAATCCGGGCTTGGCTGCGCTGCTCGACCAGCGGCTCGGGCGCGGCTGGCGGCGGCAGCTTGACCAACTGGAAGGGCTGCGCCACGCGATCGAGCTGCCCGGTTTCCTGGGCTCCGTGCGCAAGGTCAAGCGCCAGAACAAGGAGCGGCTGGCCCGGCTGGTGCTCAAGCAACTGGGCGTGGACCTGAACCCGGATGCACTGTTCGACGTGCAGGTCAAGCGCATCCACGAGTACAAGCGCCAGCTCCTCAACGTGCTGCACGTCATCACCCGCTACCAGCGCATCCTGGCGAACCCGGATGCGCAGTGGGTGCCGCGGGTCGTCGTGTTCGCGGGCAAGGCGGCCTCGGCCTACCACCAGGCCAAGCTCATCATCAAGCTCATCAACGACGTGGCCGCCACCGTCAACAACGACCCGCGCATCGGCGGTCGGTTGAAGGTGGTGTTCATCCCGAACTACAGCGTGAGTCTGGCCGAGGTCATCATCCCGGCGGCGGACCTGTCCGAGCAGATCTCGACGGCTGGCACCGAAGCGTCCGGCACCGGCAACATGAAATTCGCCCTCAACGGCGCGCTGACCATCGGCACGCTGGATGGCGCCAACGTCGAGATGTGCGAGCAGGTGGGGGCGGAGAATTTCTTCCTCTTCGGCAACACCACGCCGCAGGTGGCCGAACTCCGCGCCCAGGGCTACGACCCGCGCACGTACTACGAAACCGATGGCGAACTGCGCGCCACGCTGGACGCCATCCGCAACGGCGTGTTCAGCCCGGCCGAGCCGGCGCGCTTCCAGGCGATCTTCGATGCGCTGGTGAACTGGGGCGATCACTACCTGCTGCTGGCGGACTACGCAGACTACATCGCCACGCAGGACCGGGTCGATACGCTCTACCGCAACGCGGAGGCGTGGTCGCGCAAGGCGGTGCTGAACATCGCGGGAATGGGCGCTTTCTCGTCAGACCGCACGATCGCCGAGTACGCGCACGACATCTGGCACTCGAAGCCTGTGGTGCTGGACAAACCAAAGTCATAACCCAGTCGCCGCTCCGTCTTCCCGAAGCCGTGCCCTGCACGGCTTTTTTTCGCCTTGTATTTTCAATATTGTTTTAATTTTCAATCACAGATCAAAAGCTGTTCAAAAAAACCACTTCCCAATCAAGGTAAAACCCGCAACCCCTGGCTTCAATGGTTTTCCTGGGAGGCTGGAGCGTGTCATATTCACTGGTAACAAGAATTTAAGGAGACCCGACATGCCTGACCCGCAGACCCACCTGCAGCGTACCGCCCGGCATGGGCGGCTGTACCCGGCCAGGGGATTCACGCTGCTGGAGTTGCTGGTGGTGATGGTCATCATCGGGTTATTGGCCAGCATCGTGGCGCCGCAGTATTTTTCCCAACTCGGCAAAAGCAATGCAAAAGTGGCAAAAGCGCAAATCGAGGCATTTTCTCAAGCCCTCGATCAATACCGGCTGGACGTTGGCCAATACCCGACGACCGAGCAAGGACTGGCTGCACTGCGCACCACACCAGCCGGGGTGGGGGTCAGCAAATGGCAAGGGCCGTATTTGAAGCGCGACATTCCAGCCGATCCGTGGGGCCGCGCTTATATCTACCAGGCACCCGGCCAGCACGGTGACTTTGACCTGTCGAGCACCGGTTCCGACGGTCAGCCCGGCGGGCAGGGCGAAGCCGCCGACGTGACCTCCTGGTGACGCCCGTGGCTGCCACGCACACGACGCCGCGCCAGCGCCGCCTGGACGCTCGCACCACGCCCAAGGTCGCTGCGGCCGTGGGCGGCACGTCACTCGACGAGGAACAATTCGCCCGCGACCTGAGTCTGATGCTGCGTTCGGGGCTGGGCGTGATGGATGCGCTGGAGACCTTCCGCGAGCAGGCGACGGGTGCAGCGGCCACGGTGCTGGCCACGCTGGTGCTGCGGCTGGAGTCGGGCGAGGCACTGGCGGCAGCGATGGCGGCCAGCGGGCGGTTCAGCCCCGGGCTGCTGGCCTGCGTGAAGGCCAGCGAGGTCACGGGCGATCTGGACGAGAGCCTGCTGCGGTTCGCCACCAACGCCACCCGCCTGCGCCAGATGCGCAGCAAGCTGGTGTCGGCGCTGGTGTATCCGGCGCTGCTGATCGTGGTGGCGGGGGCGGTGGTGCTGTTCCTGCTGGCCTATGTCGTGCCGCGGTTCGCCCTGGTGCTCGACAACAGCCAGCAGGCGCTGCCGGGCCTGTCGCTCGCGTTGATCTGGCTCGGCAAGGCGCTGTATGCCCACCAGCCACTGGTGTGGCTGACGCTGGCTGCCGTGGTGGTGGTCGGCACGCTCGCCACCGTGCGCGCCAGCCGGGCTGGCACGCTGGCCGAACAATGGACCCGTCTGGCCACCCGCCTGCCCGGACTCACCCGCCTGGTGCGCCTCTACGGACTCGGCCAGACCACGCGGACGGCGGCGATGCTGGTGCGCTCAGGCATTCCGGCCTTGCGGGCGCTGACGATGAGCCGCGAGCTGCTGGTGCCGGCTGACCGGGGACGGCTGGACCGCGCGATCCGGGCGGCCACGGACGGCGCGCCGCTGGCCGCCAGCCTGTTCGAATTCGGCCTGCTCGACCGGCTGGGGCTGCAGGTGCTGCGCGTGGCCGAGCAGACCGGCGCGCTGGACCTCGCGCTCGACCGGCTGGCCGACGTGCATGAACACCACCTGGAGCGCCAGCTCGAACGCGCCGGGCGCCTGATCGAGCCGGTCGTGATGCTGGTCATCGGACTCGTGATCGGGGGGATCGTCGTGCTGATGTACCTGCCGATCTTCCAGCTCGCCGCCAGCATCCAGTGACTGTGACCCAGACGCACACCATGTCCTTGACGACTGTCCCGCCCACACCACCGACCTCGGCCAACCCGCCCGCCAGCGCGCAGCCCGTGCTGGAGCGGCTCGCCGCCCGCTGGGCACAGGAAGCGCCCGACGGTGCCCTTGCCGCAGACGATGCCGCCCGCCGCGCCTGGCTGTGCCAGCGCAGCGGCATGCCCTGGAGCGCCATGGCCGACTGGGACACGGCGGCCGTCGATGCCCGGCTGGTGCCGTTTGCAGACGGGCAGCGGCGGCTGTGCCTGGCGCTGCGGCACCCGAGCCACGGGCGCGTGATCGTCCTGGCCGACCCCTTCGACCGGACCACGCGGCTCTGGCTGGACGGCCGCCTGCGCACGCTCGGCCATCCCGCCACGCAGTGGTGCGTGGGCGATGCCCACGAGCTGCAGGCGTTTTACGGCCGTCTGGAGCGGGACTTGCGCGCCCTGGACGTGCAGGCCGACGACAACCTGGCCCAAGGCGAGAGCACCCAGGACGGCAGCGAGGCGCTGGAGCTGTCTCTGGCCGACATCAGCACCGACGACAGCCCCGTCGTGCGCTTCGTCAACAGTACGCTCTACGACGCGCTCAAGGCCCGCGCTAGCGACATCCACCTCGAAACTGGTTCGCAGGGACTGGCCGTGCGCTACCGGCTGGACGGCGTGCTGCAGGGCATCGTCAAGCTCGACGGGCAGGACCACGCGGCGCGGGTGATCTCGCGCCTGAAGGTGCTGGCCAACCTGGACATCACCGAGCGGCGCTTGCCGCAGGATGGCCGCCTGCGCCTGCGCACGGCCGACCGCACCGTCGATGTCCGCGTCTCGGTCATGCCCAGCCTGCACGGGGAAGACGCCGTGCTGCGCATCCTCGACCGCTACCAGCTCGCCGCCGATGACCGGCTCAACCTCGACCACCTCGGCTTTGCACCGGCGCAGCGGCGCTTCATCGCGAAGATGGCGCGGATGCCGCACGGCCTGTTCCTCGTCACCGGCCCGACCGGCAGCGGCAAGACCACCACGCTCTACGCCATGCTCTCGGAGATCAACACCGGGCAGGACAAGATCGTCACCATCGAAGACCCGGTGGAGTACCAACTGTCCGGCGTGCTGCAGATCCCCGTCAACGAGGCCAAGGGCCTGAGCTTCGCCCGCGGCCTGCGCTCCATCCTGCGCCACGACCCGGACAAGATCATGGTCGGCGAGATGCGCGACGCGGAGACGGCGCAGATCGCCGTGCAAGCCGCGCTGACCGGCCACCAGGTCTTCGCCACCGTCCACGCCAACAACGTCTTCGACGTGATCGGTCGCCTTTCGACGATGGGTGTGGACCCGTACAACCTCGTCTCGGCACTCAACGGTGTGCTCGCGCAGCGGCTCATCCGCAAGGTCTGCACCGAATGCGCCGAGCCCGCCCCACCGGATGACGAGTTGATCGCCCTGAGCGAGTTGCCAGCGGACACAGCGGGCTGGCGGTTCCTGCGCGGGCGCGGCTGTGTCCACTGCCGCGGCACCGGCTACCGCGGACGCAGCACCGTCTCGCAGATGCTGACGCTCGACGTGGGCCTCAAAAGCCTGATCGCCGAGCGCGCCAGCCCCTCCGTGCTGCGCGAAGCCGCCCGCGCCCGCCAGCTCAACTCCCTGCGCGACGCGGCCCTGGACGCCGTGCGCGCCGGCACCACCACACTGGAAGAGGCCAACCGTGTCACTGCGCTGGAGGAGTGAGCTGCTGGTGCGCCTGGGCGCGCAGCACTGCGAGGTAAGCCTGCCGCCGGACGTGGTCCATGTGGTCGAGGGCACGGGGGCGACCGCCATCCACGCGGCGCTGGGCGCGCTGGTGGCGCAGGGCCACACGCTGCCACGGCGGGCGCGGGTGCTGCTGGGCGAGGACTTGCTGCACCTGTGCGTGGTCGATGCCGAGGCGGAACACGCCCAGACCGAGGCGCAGGCGCGGGCGTGTGCGGCGGCGCTGCTGGCCCAGGTGCTGGGCGGACGCACCGATGACCGGCAGGTGGAGGTCAGCCTGCTCGACCACGGCCACGCCTGGCTGGCCGCCGCCGTGGACATCGCGGCGCTCGACCACGCGCTGGACGCGCTGATGCACCACGGGATCGAGGCGCGGCGGGTGGGGGTGGCGGTGCTGGACGATCTGCGGGCGGTGCAGGCGCACTTGCCCCGCGAGGTCCACACGGTGGCGCTGGTGCGTGAACGCGGGGTCAGTTTGCTGGGTTTCGAGCGGGGGCGGCTGGTGGCGGTGGAGTGGGAGCACCTCGACTGGCGCGACCGGGACACCTTGTTCCAGCGCCTGTCGGCCTACGCCGGGCCGCCAGCGGCGTGGCCATCGGCGGCATCGGCGGTGCGACCAGTGGCCCACCGCGGCACGGCAGCCGGCGGACGCACAGGTTTTCTCCAACCCGAATCGGCCCGGCAGACCACGGCCCTCGGCGGCGCTGCACGCGACACCGGCTGGGTGATGCTGCCGCCGCGGCTAGGGGCGGGCGTGGTCGGTGACACCGGAGGCGCGCGCTAGATGATCGACATCGACTTTTCAGGTCGGGCACCGGCGCGTCCGCTGGGCTGGGCCTTGCTGGGGGCCGGGGTGCTTGCGCTGGCGTGGCAAGGGTGGGGACTCTGGCGGGCGACCGCGCTGGCGGCGACACCGTCCGCGGTCCAGATGGCAACCCCGGTGCCGGCGCCGGTGGTCGTGCCCGCCGCCAGTCCGAAGGGCGCTCCGGCGGTGCCGATGACCGTGCCGCGACCGCTGGTGGACGCTGTGGTCGCGGATCTCGCTGCGCCGTGGGAAGACCTGCTGCGCGTGTTCGAGACACGGGCGGGGCAACAAGTCACCGTGCTGCGGCTGGAGCCGGACGCGCGCAGCGGGCTGGTCCGGTTGACGGGCGAGGCGCGCACGCTGGCGGCGGTGCTGGCCTACGCGGGCACGCTGGACACCGATCCGCGGCTCAGCCAGGTGCTGCTGACCCACCACCAGCGCCGCGCCGACCCGGTGGAGTCCGTGGACGCCGCCTCTGCGCCACCGCGCCCCGTGGCAGCCACGGCGGTGGAGTTCACGCTCACCGCCGCGTGGCGCCCACAGGTCCGCACCGCGTTGCGTCGAGGAGGTGTCCGATGAGCCGCGCCATGTCCGTGGGACGGCCTGCAGCGCGTTGGCTGCGTTGGCACGCCGGGCGGCGGCTGGGTTGGCCGGCGGCGGTCGGGGCGGTCGTGCTCTTCGCTGCGTGGAGCGTGGCCGGTGTGCAGGCCGAGCGGGTGGCGCACCAGGTCCGCAGCGCCGCCGCCACCCACCTGACGCCACCCGCCCCACCCAGACCCGCCGCCGACCCGCGGGACGCCTGGCTCGCCAGCCTGCCCGACACCCGGCAGCGGCCCCAGCACACCGCCCGGCTGGTCAACGCCGCCGAAGCCGCCGGTCTGGTGATCGGCGCCAGCGACTATGCGCTGGAGTCGATCGCGCCGGGGCTGGTGCGGCTGCGGGTGACGCTGCCGGTGTCGGGCAGCTATGCGCAGATCCGGCGCCACATCGGGCAGGTGCTCGGGCAGTCGCCGTACACGGGGCTGGACAGCCTGCAGATCGAGCGCCCCAGCGGCGAGCGCACGGGCCTGCAGGCCACAGTGCGCTGGAGCTTGTACTTCCGGGAGCTGGCGCCATGACCCCGTTGTTTCCTCCACGCCACCGGCTGGGTCCGCTGCTGGGCGTGGCGGTGGTGCTCGCGGCGCTGGCGGCGTGGCGCCTGGATGGTGTGGCGCCGGAGCCTGTGGCCGCCGCCGCAGCGCCCGTGCGCCGGCCCGTGCTGCATGCCGCTCTCCCGGCATCCACTGACCTGGCCGCCGATGCGGCCTACCGCTTGCCGCAGCGCACGGACTGGCTGGCGACGCAAGACGACGCCGATCCCCCCGATCCGTTCGCGGCCCGTGCCGTGGCGCGCACACCACGGCCAGCCCCACCGCCGCGGCCCGTGCCTGCGGCCAACGCCGTCGAACTTCCGCTACCCGTGCCCGCACCTGCGCCACCGCCACCCCCTGCACCGCCAGCGTTGCCCTACCGCTACCTCGGCCAGATCGCCGATCCGCAGGGGGGCGACGCGCGGGCGTTCCTGTTGTTCGGCGAGCAACTGCTGATCGCGCGGCCGGGCGAGGCACTCGATGGGGGGTGGCGCCTGACCGCCATCCAGGCCCAGGCGCTGCGCTTCGAGCGGGTGAGCGACCGCCTGCCTCTCACCTTGGCCACCGCCACCGATGGACACTGACATGCACAGACCCTCCCGAACCCGGTCACGCACGTGGTCGCACACCTGGCGTGCCACCGCCGTGGCCGCCGCGGTGCTGCTGTCCGGCTGCGCGGCCCAGCGGCTGCACAGCGACGCCCAGGCCGCGCTGGCCGCCGGCAACACCGAGCAGGGGCTGGACCAGTTGCGCCAGGCCAGCGAGCTGGACGCCGGCAATGCCCAGTACCGCATCGACTACCTCAACGAGCGGCAGCGGGCGGTGCTGCGCCGGGTGGCCCTGGCGGACGAGGCGCTGCAGCGCGACCGGCTGGACGAGGCCCGAGCGCAGTGGCAGCGGGTGCTCGCGCTGGACCGCCACAACGAGCGGGCGGTGCGTGGCCTGGCCCAGATCGACGAGCGGGTGCGGGCCGCGGCGGCGCTGCAGGAAGCCCAGCGCCTCGTGACCGCCGGCCAGCACGATCTGGCGCAGGAAGCCCTGCGCCGCCTGCTGCGCGACCAGCCGCAGCACCCCGGCGCACTCGCCCTGCAACGCAGCCTGCACGACCAGCTCGCCGCCGACACCCTGGCCCGCGAGGAGCAGGTCGGCGCCCGTGCGGCCTTGCGGCGGCCGGTGTCGCTGCAGTTCCGCGATGCGAACGTGCGGCAGGTGTTCGAGGCGCTGGCCCGCGCCACGCAGCTCAACGTGATCCTCGACCGCGATGTGCGGACCGATCTGCGCACGACCTTGTTCGTCTCGGACGCGAGCGTCGGCGACACGATCGACCTGATCCTGATGCAGAACCAGTTGGACAAGCGCGTGCTCAACAGCAACACGCTGCTGATCTACCCCGCCACGCCCGCCAAGCAGAAGGAGTACGGCGAACTCAAGGTGCGCAGCTTCCAGCTCAGCAACATCGATGCGGCCCACATGGCCAACCTCATCAAGACGATGCTGAAGACCCGCGACATCCTCACCGACCCGCGCACCAACATGCTGGTCATGCGCGACACCCCCGAGGCCATCACCCTGGCCGAGCGGCTGATCGCGGCCAATGACCTGCCGGATCCGGAGGTGATGCTCGAAGTCGAGGTGATGGAAATCTCCGGCTCGCGCCTGAGCGAGCTGGGCATCAACTGGCCCACGGGCGTCACGGTGTCCACGCCGGGCATCGGCACCGGGGCAGCCAACGGGTTGACCGTGGGCGATGTGCGGGCGCTGGGCCGCGACCAGTTGCTCATCACGCCGCTGGCAGTGGGCGCCAATCTGAAGCTGGTCGATTCGGACGCCAACCTGCTGGCCAGCCCGCGCATCCGCACCCGCAACAAGGAGAAGGCGCGCATCCTCGTCGGCGACAAGGTGCCGGTGATCACCAACCTGATCTCGCCGCAGCAGTCCGGGCAGTCGAACGTCATCACGGGGTCGATCCAGTATCTGGACGTGGGCATCAAGCTGGAGGTCGAGCCGCAGGTCTACGCCGACGGTGACGTGGGCATCCGGCTGAACCTGGAGGTCAGCAGCGTGGCCGATGTCATCAAGACCGCCAGCGGGCAGGCGTACCAGATCGGCACGCGCAGCGCCCAGACCGTGCTGCGCCTCAAGGATGGTGAAACCCAGGTGCTCGGCGGCCTGATCAACGACCAGGACCGCAGCGGCGCGCAGAAGGTGCCCGGACTGGGTCAGTTGCCCATCCTCGGGCGGCTGTTCTCGACCCACAGCGGCGACAAGAAGAAGAGCGAGATTGTCCTGTCGATCACGCCGCGCATCATCCGGCCGCTGACCATGCCCGACGCGCAGGTGGCGGATCTCTGGTCGGGCAGCGAGTCCACCATCCGCACCCGGCCGCTGCGGATCGAGCCGCTGGGCAGCGTGCGGGTCGGCGATGGGGTGCCGCGCGCGGCGGGGGTGGTCGTGGGCGGTTGCACCCCCGCCAGCGCCGGAGGCCGCGGTGCCAGCCGATCCCGCGCCGGCCGCGGACAAGCGTTGAGGCACGGCATGGGCGCGCATCCCGGTCGTGCGCGTGGTTTCACGCTGATGGAGCTGGTGGTGACGCTGGCTTTGCTGGGCTTGCTGGCGATGGTGGCGGCGCCGCTGGCGGAGCTGACCGTGCAGCGCCAGCGGGAACAGGCGCTGCGGCTGGCCCTGCACGACATCCGCGACGCCATCGACCGCTACAAGGCCGCGGCCGACCGGGGCGACATCGCCCGTCGGATCGGCGACAGCGGCTATCCGCCCAACCTGGGCGTGCTGGTCGAGGGGGTCATCCACCAGCGGTCGCCGAAGGGCGAGCGGCTGTACTTCCTCCGGCAGTTGCCGCGCGACCCGATGGCGCCGCCTTCGGTCGAGGCGGAGCAGAGCTGGGCGCTGCGGGCCTACAGCAGCCCGCCCGATGCCCCGTCGCCCGGCAGCGATGTCTATGACGTGCATTCCCGTGCCCGCGGCACCGGGATCAATGGCGTGCCCTACGCGCAATGGTGAATTTCGACGCGATGACCACGACCTCACTGCCACCGCCCTGGCCTCGGCCACCACGGCTACCTCGTCCACCGCAAGGCTTCACGATGATCGAGCTGATCGTCGTGCTGGCGGTGATCGGGCTGCTGCTGTCGCTGGCCCTGCCGCACTACGTGCAGACGCTGGAGCGCAGACGCTGGAGCGCGGCAAGGCCCATGTGCAGCAGCAGGATCTGGCCCTGATGCGCGAGGCGATCGACAAGTTCCACGGCGACCAGGGCCGCTACCCGGACCAACTGGAGGATCTCGTGCGCCGGCGTTACCTGCGTGCCATTCCGGCGGACCCGTACAGCGACCAGCCGGACTGGGTGGTCGTGCCGCCGGAGAGCGGGGAGGGCGGGGTGTTCGATGTGCAGGCCAATCCGCGCAACCGGCCGGAGCCGAGCCAGAGCGCCCCCGTGGACACGGACGCCCGCGCCGACGACCCTCGCCCATGAAGCCGCACCGCCCGGATCAGCGCGGGATGTTGCTGCTGGGGGTGCTGGTGTGGATGGCGCTGGCCAGTTGGGCCGCGGTCAACGCGGGCCAGCGGTGGGCCGATGCACGCCAGCGCGACGCCGAGGCCGAGCTGCTGCAGGTGGGCCTGGCGTACCAGCGGGCGCTGGAGTCCTATTACTTCCAGTCGCCGCCGGGTCAGCGGCAGTTTCCGGCCCGCCTGGAAGACTTGCTGGCCGACCCGAGGTTTCCGACGCCGGTGCGGCATTTGCGCCAGCTCTACCGCGACCCGCTCGCGCCCACGCAGCCGTGGGGTCTCGTGCGCCAGCCGGACCAGCGCATCACGGGGGTGTACAGCCTGGCGCCGGGAAAACCCATCCGCAGCGTCCATGCCGACCCGCTCCTGCAGGGATTCGGGGCGGCGGTTCGGTATGCCGACTGGCGTTTTGTGGCCCGCACGGCTGCGCCGGCCCCATCGAATGCATCGAGCCATTTTCGATAGTAATCACAAATCTGAAGTAACTGGATCTAGGCTACTGCCTCAGAGATCGCATGGTCGATATTAATAATAATAATGCAATAAATTGCAACCTGAAGTGCAATCAGTATTAATAATTCGAGGGGACCAGCTCACAAAACATTGATCCATGTTCTTCTGCCCATACCGAAGAACTGGTACGATTTGGCACCAAATAAGCAACAACACAGAACAAACCATCCAGATCACGCCTGATTCCGGCGTGACCTGTGGTTCGATTTTGTCAAATCGACCGAATTGACCAACCAGGGCAGAGAAACATGAAGCGGATTCGATACGCGGGCAGCCAGCGCAACACGGCACGGCAACAGGCCATCCGTGGCGGAGTATTGGCCTTGAGCGTCGGCATGGTCGCGCCTGGCATGGCCGGTCCCGGATTCGCTGACGCCATCAGTCCCACAGGCACGCCTTTCCGTGTGCCCACGTATTTCTCCCATAGCCCCTCCGGCCCGCGCAAGACACCCGTGGCCGAAGCGGCGGCCTTGTATCCCCTGGGATATCTTGGCACGGGCAAGGCCCTGCGCAAATTCATCGATCCCCTGCCACTGCCCGGCGCGGCCAACCAGCAGACCATGGCCGATGGCACCACGGTGCGGTATATCCCGACGGCGGTTCCCGAGAAGTGGGTGAATCCGCAAGGTGTGACGACGGGCGATGACTACTATGAAATCGCCACCCTAGAGTACACCCAGAAACTGCAC
>JBEEMX010000060.1:0-11240 GCA_041192465.1 Pseudomonadota bacterium
CACAGCCCATCCGCCCGGCGCAGCACGAAGTCGCCGACCTCCCGGGTGACGTTCTGGTGCTGCGGTCCGAGCCGGTCGTCGGTCCAGTCGACCACCACGTCGCTGCCATCGGGCGCCACGGTCAGCAGCCGCACCGCCCTCGCCTCGGCCCACGCCACCGGCTGCGCACCACCGGGGCGGCAGGTGCCGGGGTAGACGAGTTCACCGTGGCGCGTGCGGTCGTGGCCAGCGGCGGTCTGCGCCAGTGCGATCTCGCGGCGCGTGCAGCGGCAGCCGTAAGCCAGCCCTGCGGCCTGCAAGCGGTCCAGCGCGCTGGTGTACAGATCGCCGCGGCGCGACTGCCACTCCGGTGGCTCGTCCGGCATCAACCCGCAGGCGGCGAGCTGGCGCAGGATCTCGACAGCCGCGCCAGGCACACAGCGCGGCGTGTCCACGTCCTCGATGCGCACCAGCCAGCGCCCACCGTGCGCCCGCGCATCGAGCCACGAGGCCAGCGCGGCGGCCACCGAGCCGGCGTGCAGCGGCCCGGTCGGCGACGGAGCGAAGCGGCCGACGTAACCCCCCGCAGCGGGCGCGGTGTTCAAAGGATCAGGCCGGCGTGCTGCTCCAGCA
Organism: Pseudomonadota bacterium; assembly: GCA_041192465.1. Classification (GTDB taxonomy): domain Bacteria; phylum Pseudomonadota; class Gammaproteobacteria; order Burkholderiales; family Burkholderiaceae_C; genus Sphaerotilus. The sequence goes on from JBEEMX010000060.1 coordinate 613, forward strand.
GCGCCTGGCGGGTGACGGGGCTTTCCAGTTGCTGCAACCACCAGGCCAGCGCACGGCCGATCCCTGGTCCGCCCCGCCACGCGTATTGCAGCTCGACCTGTGACGCAGGTTCCTCGGTGCGCTTGACCACCAGCCGGCCGGCCGCCACATGCGCCCGCAGCAGCGGCTCGGGCAGCCGACCGCAGCCCAGGCCGCGGATCTGCGCCTCCAGCTTGGCCACCAGCGAGGGCACGGTCAGCACGTCCTGCCCGGGCTGGATGCCGTAGGTGCGGCGGTCCGTGCGCTGCGCAGTGTCGGCCATCGCGACGATGCGGTACTGCGCGACGGTCTGCATCGACAGCGGCTCGGGCAGCGCCGCCAGCGGGTGGTGCGGCGCGACCGCCAGCAGCATTTCCAGCGTGCCCAGCGCGGCACTCTGCATGCCTTGGGGCAAGCTGTTCGACCCGGCCAGTCCGATGGCCAGATCGACCTGCCCGGAGGTCAGCGCCTCCAGCGTGCCGGCCATCACTTCGTTGCGCAGCCGCAGCCGTGTCGGCAGCGGACCGGCGTCGGGCGAATCGGTGCAGCGCAGGGCATAAAACGCCTCGATCAGGTCGAAGATCGCCCGCGGCGCCACGATGTTGTCCACCGCAATCGCCAGCGTCGTCTCCCAGCCGGTGGCCACGCGCTGCACGCGGTTGGCCACGGCGTCCATCTGCGCGAGCAGGCGGCGGCCCTCGTGCAGCAGCTCGGCGCCGGCGGCGGTGAGCTGCGCCTGGCGCGAGCTGCGGTCGAACAGCAGCACGTCCAGCGCCTCCTCCAGCTGCCGCACGCTGTAGGTCAGCGCCGACGGCACCTTGCCGAGTTCACGCGCCGCCGCGGCAAAGCTGCCGGTGCGGGCGATGGTGTCCATCATCTCCAGGGCTTCAGGGGTCAGGGCGTGGCGGCGGTCGGTCATCGGCAGCGGGGCGCACAGGCGCTCGGGTTCAAGTCTTTTGAATGATGCCATCACGGCGCCAGCGCCTCGGCCAAACCCCCGGCGCGCATCATGGACACCCCGACGACAAGGTTCCACCGCCATGATCACCCTGCGCCCCTCCCTCGCCCGCGGCCACGCCCAGCACGGCTGGCTCGACAGCTTCCACAGCTTCTCCTTCGCCGACTACCACGACCCGGCGCACATGGGCTGGGGCAACCTGCGGGTCATCAACGACGACCGCATCGCCGCGCACACCGGCTTCGGCATGCACGGCCACCGCGACATGGAGATCGTCACCTACCTGCTGGCGGGCGAGCTGGAGCACCAAGACAGCATGGGCAACGGCGAAACCATCCGCACGGGGGAGGTCCAGCGCATGAGCGCCGGCACGGGCGTGCGCCACAGCGAGTTCAACCACAGCGGCGCGCAGACACACCTGCTGCAGATCTGGCTGCTGCCCACAGCCCGCGACCTGCCGCCGAGCTACGACCAGCAGGTCGTCGCCGCAGCCGACAAGCGCGGGCGGCTGCATGCCGTGGCCGCGCCGGTCGGCGCTGACGACGCAGCCCAGGCCACGCTGCAGCTCAACGCCGACGCACGCTTGTGGGCCGGCCTGTTCGATGGCGACGAATCGGCGACGCTGGCACTCGACCCGGCCCGCAAGGCCTATGTCCACCTCGCCCGCGGCCGGCTCACGGTCAACGGCCACGCGCTGGTGGCGGGTGACGCGCTGCTGCTGGCGCAGGAGTCCGTGCTGACGGTCGGCCAGGGCGACGGCGCGGAAGTGCTGGTCTTCGACCTCGAAGCCTGAGCCGACGGACGCGCCGGGCGCGCTACAGTCGCGGCCATGGACTTTCTGCTGCGCGTGATCCGGGTGCTGCCGCTGGCCGATTGGCTGGCGCTGCTGGCGTTTTTCATCGGCTGGATCGGCTACGTCCGGTTCTCGAAGGCCCGCGCCCAGCGCCGCCCTTCCGTGCTGGCGAGCACCAACAGGATCCGTCTGGACTGGATGCACGAGGCCACGTTCCGCGACAACCGCATCGTGGACGCGGCCGTGTCGCAGAGCATGGCCTCCAGCCCGAGCTTCTTCGCCTCGACCACCATCTTCATCATCGGCGGCCTGATCGCCGCGATCGGCGCGTCCGAGAAGACCGCCGAGATGGTGCATGACCTGCCCTTTGCCACGCCGACCTCGACGCTGGTGCTGGACCTGAAGCTGCTGGTGCTGACGGGCATCTTCGTCCACGCCTTCTTCCGCTTCACCTGGTCGATGCGGCAGTACAGTTTCGGCGCGCTGCTGATCGGTGCAGCGCCGTCCTCCAAGGATTTCCACAGCGCGGCCGATCCCGATTTCCGCCGCCGCTACGCCGATCGCGCCGGCCGGGTGATGGCACTGGCAGCCGAAACCTTCAACGATGGGCTGCGCGCCGTGTACCTGAGCTTCGCAGCGGTGCTGTGGTTCCTGTCCCCGCTGGCCTTCGTGGTCGGCACGGTGGGGGTGATCGGCGTGCTGTATCGGCGGGAGTTCCACTCCGATGTGGTGGCCTTGCTGAACGAACCGGTCAGCGAACGGGCGTGAGCTGCGCGCCGAGCGCCTCGCGCTCGTCGAACACGAAGCAGCCACCCTGCCAGCCGGGCGCACCGTCGGTGTCCTCGAAATACTTCAGGATGCCGCCGTCGAGCTGGTAGACGTGGTCCAGCCCGATGTCCTGCAGGTAGATCGCCGCCTTCTCGCAGCGGATGCCGCCGGTGCAGAAGCTCACGATGGTCTTGCCGTCGAGCTGGTTGCGGTGGGCCTGCACGGCGTCGGGGAATTCGCTGAACTTGCTGATGCGCCAGTCGATCGCACCGGTGAAGGTGCCGTGGTCGATCTCGAAGGCGTTGCGCGTGTCGAGCGTGACGACCGGGCGGCCTGCGTCGTCGTGTCCCTGCACCAGCCAGCGCGCCAGCACCTGCGGGGCGACGCTGGGGGCGCGGCCAGCCTGCGGGCGGATGCCGGGGTGGTTCATGCGGATGATCTCGCGCTTGACCTTGACCTTCAGGCGCTGGAAGGGGGTGGTGGCGCTCCAGCTTTCCTTGGGCACCAGGTCGGCGAAACGCGGATCGGCGCGCAGGTCATCGACAAAGGCGCGCACCCCCTCGGCAGAGCCGGCCAGGAAGAGGTTGATGCCCTCCTCCGCCAGCAGGATGGTGCCCTTGAGGTGGTGCGCCGCGGCGCTGCCCTGCAACTGGATGCGCAGGGCCTCGGGGTCGGCCAGCGTGACGAACCGGTAGGTGGAGATGTTGAGAATGGGCGCGGGGGCGGAGGTGTTCACGGTGCCGATTGTAGGAAACCCCACGTCGGACCCACCCCAGTCGCCTCCACTCAAGGTACCGAAACGCCGCCGCCCACCAGTGCAACCTGCCCAGTGCCGGAGACGCACTTGAATGCAGCCGGTTGGTGGACCGGCGCATCCGACACCCAGACTTCGACCCGGCGATCGCGCGCCGCATCGTCCGCTCCGACGGCGGGTGCCGGTGCGAAGCGCCCGACCCCACGCACGACCCGGACCTTCACGCCCTGGGCCGTCAGCGCCTCGGCCACGCTGGTGGCGCGCTTGTCCGACAGCGCACGGTTGAAGCAGTACCCGCCCTGGTCATTGGCCACGCCCAGCACCACCACCGACACCGGCTTGGCCGCCGCCTGCTCCTTGAGCTGGCGCGCCAGTCGGTCCACATCGACATGGGCCACGGCGTCGAGTTCGGCCGATTCGGCCGAGAAACCAATGCGCCCGGTCATCAACTGCGCACCACGGGTCAGCGCGAGGTAGTCCTTGGGCAGCTTGACGGCTGCACCGACCGAAACCGGTCCGGAGCCAGTCTGATCAATCAGCACAGGCGACGCACTCGCCAGCCCACTGCCGCGCAGCCGGGTCTGCGCGGCCGATCCAGCGAGGAACTGCGCGTAGCGCAGTGCCACCGGCGACGATGCGGCGGGCATCTGCACCACCAACCGGTGCGTCAGCGGATAGCGTTCGGTGGCGACGGCCTCGGGTGTGGGTTTCCAGACCGAGCCGACCGAGTCGATCACCGCCAGCACCTTGGTTGCTCCTGCCCCCACCGCCGACAGCGGCACCACGCCCAGCGCATGCACATCGGCGGCCACCGCCTGCACGAGTGCCGCGTCGGTCTCGTGGTGCTGCAGGTCTGTGCCGGCACTGGCTGAGCCGAGCACCTGGTGCAGGACCAGCATCCAACTGTCAGAGGGAGGGTTGCGCACGTTCACCCGAACCGGGCCTGCCGTGCCGCTCAGGCGTGCGCCATCCACCACGCGGCCCGATAGCAGCTCACGCAGCTGCGTCAGGCTGATGCGGTCCATCGGATTGTCCGGATGCACGACCACGGCAAGCGCGTCCATGCCGATCAGGATCTGGTTGTCCTTCAGGTCGGTACCGGACGTGGACGAGACCCGGCGCAGGCTGGCGTCGTTCGGCGCGGCGGAGCCACCGTCGAACTCCAGCCGGATGTCCTGGCGCAAGCCCCCCGGTCGCCGGGCCGACACCAGCACCGCGCCACGCGGATCGGGCAAGCTGCGGTGGACCTCCACATGGCCCTCCTGCGTCAGGAAGGCTTCCATCAGCTCGGCGCCGAGCACAGGGCCGAGGGCGTCCATGCCGTGCAGGGCAAAGACGTTGGGGGTACCAACACCGGGTGGCTCGCTTTCGAGCGCCGACGTGGCCTGTGCCACCACCAGCGCAGCCGGTGACACGGGCACGGGCACGGGCACGGCGACGACTTGCAGCGCACCGTCCGGCGTGGCGGCCGACGGCCACCAGTTCCAGCCCGCGCCCAGCGCCAGCGCGACGGCCAGCGACGAGGCCGCCCAGCGCACCGGGCCCGTGCCGGCCGTGGCACCGTCGCCGACAGGCAGCAGCGCCGCACCGCAGGTCGGACAGCGGGTGTCCTGGTCCGGACAGGGCAACTCGACCCGGGCAGCCGCCTGGCTGCAAGCAGCGGGAAGATTGGTACAAACGCCTCGACTCATTGCACGGTTTCCTGTCTGGCCAGTTTCATGGCGGCACGGGCCGCTTCGTTCCAATCGCGGCTGATGGTGTCGCGCTGCTCGGGGAGGGCTTGCGTGCGCAGCCACTCGATGCGCTGGCGCATCGCGTCGCGCACCTCGGTCTGTGCCTGGGGATGCAGCATGTCGCGTGCCCGCAGGGCCACGGTCACCGCGTCATGGAGATCGTGCAGCACACGCTCGCGCGCCTGTTCCACCGCCTCGGCGGGGCCACGGCCCAGGCAGACCCGGTCCAGCTCGAACCCATCCTCGTCCAGCCGAACATGCAGCAGCACCGGCTCGGCGCTGACGGGATCGGTGTCCTCGCGCAGCAGCCCGAACGCCTCGGCCAGCAGCAGCACCATGCGGGCACGGGTTTTCTGTGCCTCCACATCGGCAGCCAGCAGCTCAGGCAGCACGGCATCGTCGTCGAGCTGCAACCAGAGCGCAGCCCGCCCGGCTTGCAAGCGGTGGGCCTCGTGGCGCACGTGCAGCTCCTGGACACGCGGCAGTGCCTGCAGCGGCAACCCCCGCACCACGCGCAGCAGCACCAGCTCGCCCTGCCCCTCCGGCAGTTCCTGCACCTGCGTCTGCACGCGGCTGATGCGGTGGATCAGCTCGGCCACCCCCGGCAGCGCAGGCACCACACGCTGGGGTGGCCGTTGAACGACAAGCTGTTCGCCGTCGGCGGTCACGTCCTCCAAAGGCATTTCGGCTTCGTCCGCCACCGCCACGGCGACCTCCGGACGCGGTAGCGCCGGCACCCGCAGCAAATCGGACTGCGCCACCGCACCCGCTGCGGCCGGCAGCCAGGCCAGCCCGACACTGGCGCGTGTCAGCAGCGTGGACAAATCACGCGCCGCAGCGTCCGACTCGCCGTGCAAGCGCATCACCCAAGCGTCCCAGGCCGCCGATATCACCGGCTGCAGTGCCGCGGGTGGCAGCCGCTTGGCACAGGCGCCGAGCAGCGCGTCGCAGGTCTCCTGCTCGCCGATGCGCTGCGCGAAGATGCGGAAATTGGCCTGTTCACCGAGCTGCGTGAACAGGCCGGCACGCAGCACCCGCAGGTGCTCGCGCTGCACGGATTCGCGCGTGACGAGCTGGGTGCGCCAATGGGCCAGCAGCTCGCGGGTATCAAGCCGACCGTCGGCATCGGCGATGTTGAGCGGCGGCAGCGTGGCAGTGGCGACCACATCGGTTTCCTCGGCCAGCGTGGCCACGGCCATCTCGCCCGCATCGACCATGCCCTGCAGCGTGGTGAGCTGCGACTCGACCTCCGCCAGCAGGCGCAGGCTCAACGTGATCACGCTGGAGCGGGTGCGGGCCAGCGCGTAGTCGCGCAGCAGCACCGTGGCTTCGGTCAGATCGCGCTCGCGGGCGCCGCGCAGCAAACCCAGCGCCTGCAGCGGCCCGGTCGCGGCCTGCTCCAGCGTGTCGAGCTGGCGGCTCAGCACGGTGGCCTGGGTCTCCAGGCCGCGCTGCTCCTGGCGCAGCGGCTCGATGCGGTCGGCCAGATCGGCCAGCACCGCCGCCAGCAACTGCCCGCAGTCGTGCAGCGCACGGCGGCCCTGGCGCCAGTCGTCCCACAGACTGTTCTCGACCCGCTGGCGCACGACCACCGCGCGGCGGCGCAGCAGGTGATCGGGCTGGTCGAACACTGCCTCGATGCCTTGGCCGCGGAAACGCTCGGTCAAGCCCTGGTCGAACAGGCGGCGCAGCTCGTTGATGCGGCGGGCGGGCGCCACCAGCGCGATCAGGCCGACGAAGTGGGTCTCCAGCATCTTCCACTCCTGCTCGATCGACAAGGTGGGCAGCGTGTCGCCATCGATTTCCTGCAGCGGCACGGCGAGCTGGACATGCGCGTCGCTCAGGCCCCAGGCAGTCAGCAGATCACCCAGCGCCTCTGCGCCCGGCGCCCGCGGGTGCGTGACGAAGCCGAGTCCTGCGCGCCAGTGGTTGTAGCGCAGCTGCGCCAGCAGCCGCAGCATCAGCTCGTGGCTGAGGTGGGCGCGCACGGCGTGGCGGTCTGCACTGCGCTCGGCCACGCCGAAAGTGGCAAATTCGCCGACCCGGACGCTCGCGGCAGCCGCAGGCGTGCGCACGGGCATGCGCACCGGGGCCGACAGGAGATCCGTCGCCTCACCGACCCGGTGGAACAGCCAGTCGGCCAGCCGCTGCGTGCGACCGGCAGCGTCGAAGGGTTGCAGGCCCCGCCCGTCGGTCATCGCGCCCAGGAAACACAGCGAAAACCAGCCCGCCTGTGCCGCCACCTGCAGCTCGCGCAGCGCGGCATAGGCCTGGACCTCGGCCAGCGGCCCAGGGTAGGCACCAGCGGTGTCGTGGTCGGGCAATTCGACATGGACCTGCACGACGCAGCGTTGCGCGGGTGGATGCTGCTGCAGCAGCGCCAGCATGTCCAGCAGCAGTGCGGCCCCGGTCGTGCCGCCGAGGTGGGCGACGACATGCACGGTGAGCACCGGGGCGGACGTGCGCGACTGCAGCGCCTGCACGGCCGCATCGATCGCGCAGCGCACCCGGGCCTGGTGCAGCGCCAGCAGCAGCCGGCCCAGGCGGCGCGTCGGCCAGCCCGGCAGGCGCTCGGCCACGCGCGACAGCGGCGCATCCAAGGCGCCGAGCTGCTGCAGGCGAGCGGCCCAGCCCTGGCCATCCGGCGCCACGGTGGAGCGCAAGTCGGTGCGGGCCTGCAGCAGACTGGTCAGCGCATCGCTGTCGGCGGTGAGCAGCACACGCTGCGCGGCGGGCGGCAGCGTGCGTACGCCCAGCACGCACCAGCCGGGTGCGTTGTCAGCCAGCGGGCGGGCGTCGGTGTCCAGCAGGACCGCCTCGACGGCAGGTCGGCGGCTGGCCAGTGCGCTCGGCGGGCAGGACTGCAGGCGCTGTTGCAGCGTCTGCCAGACCCGGACACCGGTGCCCCCTAGCCCGAGAATCAGATGGTTCATGTAGTGGTCGTGGATATGGTGAGGTGTGCGCCAATGGCCGGGCAAAAGCGCCATCATTTTCCGATATTCTCAATTCAGGCCGTACCCGTTTAAGCGGCACTTTCCGGCAAATCAGCCATATCCCGATCCCCCGCGGCACCACCGGACGCCCCCGGTGCAGCACCAGCGCGGCTGCCTACAATCCCCGGATGCATTTCGTCCACCTGCGCACCCACACCGAATACTCCGTCGTCGATGGAACCCTGCGGATCGATGACGCGGTCAAGGCCGTGGCCAAGGATGGCCAGCCCGCCATGGCCATCACCGACTTGTCGAATCTCTTCGGTGCCATCAAGTTCTACAACGCTGCCCGCAAGAAGGGCGTGCAGCCGCTGATCGGTGCCGATGTCTGGCTCGAACCCGAAGGCCCGGCCACCGCGGGCGACGCACGGCCCCCATCGCGGCTGCTGCTGCTGGTGCAGAACCAGCAGGGCTACCTGAATCTCTGCGAGCTGCTGTCGCGGGCCTGGATCACCAATGTGCAGCGCAACAACCAGGCGTGGGTGAGGTGGGCGTGGCTGGAGGAGCTGGGCGAGGGGCTGATCGTGCTGTCGGGCGGCGTGATGGGCTGTGTCGGGCAGGCGCTGGCGGCAGGGGACACGGCCAAGGCGCGTGACCTGGCGAAGCGGCTGGCGGCGATCTTCCCGACGCGGTTCTACCTGGAGGTGCAGCGGGCGCAGTTGGCCGGCCACGAAGCGAACGTGCGCGCCACGGTGCCGCTGGCCGCCAAGCTGAAGCTGCCGGTGGTCGCCACACACCCGGTGCAGTTCCTCGAAGCCGACGATTTTGATGCGCACGAGGCACGGGTCTGCGTGGCTGAGGGGGACACGCTCGGCAACCCGAAGCGGGTCAAGCGGTTCAGCCGGGACCAGCATTTCAAGACGCAGCAGGAAATGGCCGCGCTGTTCGCCGACCTGCCCAGTGCGCTGGAAAACACGGTCGAGATCGCACGCCGCTGCAGCCTCACGCTGGTGCTCGGCAAGCCGCAACTGCCCGATTTCCCGACGCCCGAACTCGCCGACGGCAGCCACATGCCGATGGCCGACTACTTCCGCGACCTGTCGTTCGAAGGGCTGGAGCAGCGTCTCGCCATGCTCTACCCGAAGGTGGCCCAGCGCGACAGCGAGCGCCCGCGCTACGTCGAGCGGCTCGAATTCGAGATCGGCACGATCCTGAAGATGGGCTTCCCCGGCTACTTCCTGATCGTGTCGGACTTCATCCGCTGGGCCAAGGCCAACGGCTGCCCGGTCGGGCCGGGGCGGGGTTCCGGCGCCGGCTCGCTGGTGGCCTACGCGCTGTCGATCACCGACCTCGACCCGCTGCAATACAACCTGCTGTTCGAGCGGTTCCTCAACCCCGAGCGCGTGTCGATGCCCGACTTCGACATCGACTTCTGCCAGGGCAACCGCGACCGCGTCATCGACTACGTCAAGGACCGCTACGGCCGCGCCGCCGTGAGCCAGATCGCCACCTTCGGCACGATGGCCGCCAAGGCCGCGCTGCGCGACATCGGGCGGGTGCTGGGCATGGGCTACGGCCATGTGGACTCGATCGCCAAGCTGATCCCCGCCCCGCCGGGCAAGTCGGTGACGCTGGCCCGCGTGCCGGCCGAGCCGGACAGCGGCGTCATCTACGCCCGCAAGGAGGCGCCCGAGCTGGAGGAGCGCGAGAAGAACGAGGAGGAGGTCGCCGAGCTGCTGAGCCTCGCGATGCGCGTGGAAGGCATGGTGCGCAACATCGGCATGCACGCGGGCGGCGTGCTGATCGCCCCCGGCAAGATCACCGACTTCTGTCCGCAGTACCAGCAGCCCGGCAGCGACTCCGCGGTCAGCCAGTACGACAAGGACGACGTGGAGGCGATCGGGCTGGTGAAGTTCGACTTCCTGGGGCTGGCGACGCTGACCATCCTGGAACTCGCCAAGGACTTCATCATTGCGCGCCACGCGCACCGCAAGGACTTCGCCTTCGAGACGATTCCGCTCGACGATCCGGCGGTCTACCGGCTGTTCTCGGACGGGCTGACCGAGGCGGTGTTCCAGTTCGAATCGGGCGGGATGCAGCGCATGCTGCGCGACGCCAAGCCGAGCCGGCTCGAAGACCTGATCGCGCTGAACGCCCTGTACCGCCCCGGCCCGATGGACCTGATCCCGAGCTTCGTGGCGCGCAAGCACGGCCGCGAGGTGGTCGAGTACCCGCACCCGCTGGTGGAACAGGTGCTCGCCGAGACCTACGGGATCATGGTCTACCAGGAACAGGTGATGCAGACCGCGCAGGTGCTGGGCGGCTATTCGCTGGGCGGCGCGGACATGCTGCGCCGCGCGATGGGCAAGAAGAAGGCCGACGAGATGGCCGAGCACCGCGCCATCTTCCGCAAGGGCGCGGCTGCGAAGGACATCAGCGAGGCCAAGGCCGACGAGGTCTTCGACCTGATGGAGAAGTTCGCGGGCTACGGCTTCAACAAGTCGCACGCCGCCGCGTACTCGCTGCTGGCCTACCACACGGCCTGGATCAAGGTCCACCACGGCGCCGAGTTCTTCGCCGCCAACATGACGATCGAGCTGGACGACACCGACAAGCTCAAGGTCTTGCGCGACGATGCGGCCAAGTTCGGCATCACCTTCGACGCGCCGGA
>JBEEMX010000061.1:0-11539 GCA_041192465.1 Pseudomonadota bacterium
CCATCGCCGCCGCACTGACGCTGGCCACCGGCCTGAGCCTGGCCTCCAGCCACCGCGAAGCGCCGTTCATCACCACCGCGCCCAAGGTCGATGCCACCGACTTCTACCTGTTCCGCAGCTACGAGGCGAACCGCAGCGACTACGTGACGCTGATCGCCAACTACCAGCCGCTGCAGGACGCCTACGGCGGCCCGAACTACTTCTCGATGGACCCGAACGCGCTGTACGAGATCCATGTGGACAACAACGGCGACGCGGTCGAGGACATCAGCTTCCAGTTCCGCTTCAAGAACACGCTGGCCGGCAACGGCGCGGGCGTGAATCTGCCGGTCGGCGACAAGATGGTCAACATCCCGCTGATCCAGGCCGGCCAGGTGGCCAACGTCAAGGACGCCAGCCTGCAGCTCGCCGAGACCTTCACCGTCGAGGTCAAGCGCGGCGACCGCCGCAAGGGCAGCAGCGGCGCGCTGACCAACGCCTCCAGCGGCAGCGCCACCTTCGACAAGCCGGTGGACAACATCGGCGTGAAGACGATTCCCGACTACGCCGGCTACGCCGCCAAGCACATCAACACGGTCAACATCCCCGGCTGCAGCCAGCCCGGCCGCCTCTTCGTGGGGCAGCGCCAGGATCCGTTCGCGGTCAACCTGGGCACCATCTTCGACCTGGTCAACGCGCCGGTCAGCGTCATCACCAACCCGGCCCTGATCGGCGCCGTCCCGAACCAGCTGGCCGACAAGAACGTCACCACGCTGGCGCTCGAAGTCCACAAGAGCTGCCTGACCGCCGGCAGCGAAACGGTGATCGGCGGCTGGACCACGGCCAGCCTGCGCCAGGCCCGCCTGCTCGACGGCAAGCCCGGCTCCGGCCACCACATGGGCGAGAAGGCCGGTGGCGCGTGGACGCAGGTGTCGCGCCTGGGCATGCCGCTGGTCAACGAGGTGGTGATCGGCCTGAAGGACAAGGACAAGTTCAACGCCTCCAAGCCGAAGGACGACGGCCAGTTCGCCGACTACGTGACGAACCCGACGCTGCCCAAGCTGCTGGAGATCGCGCTGAACCTCCCCGGCACCGCGCCGACCAACTACCCGCGCACGGACCTGGTCACCACCTTCCTGACCGGCATCAAGGGCGTGAACCAGCCGGCCAATGTCGTTGCCTCGGAAATGCTGCGCCTGAACACGGCCATCGCGCCGGTGGCGTTTGCGCAGCAGAACCGCCTGGGCATCGTCGGCAACGTGCTGGCCGGTGGCAGCGACAACGCGGGCTACCCGAACGGCCGCCGCCCGAAGGACGACGTGGTGGACATCTCGCTGGTTGCGGTGATGGGCGGGCTGTGCATGGCCAACGGCGACACCAACGCCTTCGGCTTCGGTGCGGCGTGCAAGCCGTCGGCGGTGCCGCTGGGCGCGACGGCGTTCAAGCTGCACGACGCGGTGGACCAGGCCGTGGTCCCGCTGCTGGCCGGTTTCCCCTACCTGAACACGCCGGTCGGCGGCACGAAGTGATCCGGCCCGCCCACAGGACCAACCAGAACCCTCCAGGAGTGATGCCATGAGAACCCTTGCCCTTCTCCCCCTGCTGTTCGCCAGCGCCACGCTGGTGGCCTGCGGCGGCGGCAGCGACGACACCCCGGTGACCGCCACGGCCAACGAGGTGCCCGCCACTGCCACGGTCAGCGTCGCCGCCTTCGCCAGCTACGCCGGCATGCTGGGTGCGAGCGACGGCGCGGAGCCGCTGGACGTGTCCAGCCTGACGCCGCCGACCAGCGACACCGACGAGCCGGTGACGCTGTGAACACGCCGCTCGCCCGCGCCCTCGTGGTGGCGTTGATCGCCACCGGCCTGAGCGGGCCGAGCGGCGCCACCCCGCACACGCCCACCGACGACCAGTCGGTGGTCGCCACCCTGCCCGGCACGACCGCCGCCCGCCGACAGGCGCGGCAACTGGCGCGCCAGGTCCACGCACTGGGCACGTCGCCGGCCGCCCTGCCGGCGGCGCTGCAACAGGCCCGCGCCGCCATCGACCGCTTCCGCCGCGACGGCGACCCGCGCGAGATCGGCGTCGCCCAGGCGGCGCTCGCCCCGTGGTGGACCCAGGCCGCGCCGCCGCCGGCCGTGCGGCTGCTGCGGGCCTCCATCCGCCAGACCCAGCATGAATTCGGCCCCGCGCTGGTCGATCTGGATGCGCTGATCGCGTCGCCCCAGGCGCCGCTGGCGCTGCAGGCCCAGGCCGAGCTGATCCGCCTGGCGCTGCTGCAGGCGCAGGGCCGGCTGGACGACGCCCGCCTCGGCTGCGAGCGGCTGGGCAGCGCCCGCTACGCCACGCTCGGCGACGGCGTGCGGCTGCCGGCAGCGGTGTGCGCAGCCGAACTCGCCAGCCTGATGGGCGACGAAGGCCGCGGTGCCCGCGCACTCGCTGCACTCGCCGCCCAGGTCACGCCGCAGTCCGACCCCGGCACCGCCGCCTGGCTGGCGCTGGTGCAGGGCGAGCTGGCGGAGCGGCGCGGTGATCCCGCGGCACTCGGCCTGTTCGAACGTGCCCTGCAACTGCAGCCCGAGGCCTACACCCGTGCCGCGCTGGCCGACTGGCTGCTCGATCGCCAGCGCCACGCCGAGGTGCTGCGCCTGACCGAGGGACCGCTGGAAGACCTGCCCGACAGCGTGCTGCTGCGCCGCGCCATCGCGCTGAAGCGCCTGGGCGACCCGCGCGCCGTGGCCGCCGCCGACCTGCTCGGCCAGCGCCTGGACGCCACCCGCGCCCGCGGCGACACGACCCACCAGCGCGAGCAGGCGCGTTACCTGCTGGAACTGCGCGGCCAGCCGCAGGCCGCGCTGCCGCTGGCCGTGGCCAACTGGGCCGTGCAGAAGGAGCCGGCAGACGCCCGCCTGCTGCTGGACTGCGCCACCGCCGCCGGCCAGCCACAGGCGGCACACGACGTGGTGCGCCACCTGCGCGTCTACCATCAGCGCGATGCACGACTGACCGCTGCGCTGGTCCCCCACCCGCCCAAGAACTGAACAGATCCGGCCATGTCCCAACGCCTCGTTTTCTGGCTGCTCGCGCTGACCGCTCTGTCGATCAGTCCGTTCGCCCAGGCCCACAAGCCGAGCGATGCCTACCTGACCCTGCAGGTCGAGGGCACGCAGATCGTGCAGCGGCTGGATGTCCACCTGCGCGACCTCGACCGCGAACTGGTGCTCGACCGCGACGACGACGGCCGCCTGCAGTGGGCCGAGGTGCGCACCCGCTGGGACGAACTGCAGCGCTACACCGCCGAGCGCGTGCGCCTGAGTGCCGACGGCCAGCCCTGCCAGGACACCGCCGACGGCACACCGCAGCTCGACGAGCACACCGACGGCGCTTACGCCGTGCTGCGCCGCCGCTGGACCTGCCCGGCCGGCGCGCAGGCGCTGACCATCGACTACCGCCTCTTCGCCGACAGCGACGCCAGCCACCGCGGCCTGCTGCGCCTCGGCCATGGCGACGTGGCACCGCAGACCGCCGTGCTGGTGCCCGGCGCCACAGCCGCCGCCCTGCCGCTGAACGCTGGAGCGGCCAGTGCCGGGCCGAGCAGCTTCGCCGGCTTCGTGCTGGAGGGCATCCACCACATCCTGATCGGCACCGACCATGTGCTGTTCCTGCTGGCGCTGCTGCTGCCGGCGGTGCTGGTCACAGGGGTGGCCGGCCGGCGCGAGTCCGCACTGCAGTGGCGCCCGATGCTGGTCGAGGTGCTGAAGATCGTCACCGCGTTCACGGTGGCGCACTCGGTGACGCTGGCGCTGGCGGTGCTGGACATCGTCGATCCGCCGTCGCGCTGGGTCGAGTCGCTGATCGCCGTGTCGGTGGTCTTCACCGCGGTCGACAACCTGCGGCCGATGCTTGCCCCGCACCACCGCTGGCGGCTGACGCTGGTGTTCGGGCTGGTGCATGGTTTCGGATTCGCCGGTGCGCTGAAGGATCTGGGGCTGGGCGGCGGCTCGCTGGCAGCATCGCTGCTGGGCTTCAACCTCGGGGTGGAGCTGGGGCAGTTGTCGCTGGTGGCGCTGTTCCTGCCGCTGGCCTGGTGGGCACGCAGCACGCGCTTCTACCAGCGCGGCGTGCTGGTCGGCGGTTCATCGGCGGTGGCGTTGATCGCGCTGGCCTGGGTGGTCGAACGGGTGTTCGACGTGACGGTCCTGGGGTCTTGACCGGCCCGGCTGACAGGTCGATCGGGCTGCGCTACCGTCAACACATCGTCCACGGAGTGCCTCCCATGTCCTTGTCCACACCGGTTTCCCGTCCTGCCCTGCGGCGGGTCACGCTGCTCGGCTGCCTGCTGCTCGCCCTGTTGGGGCCGGCGCTTGCACTGGCGGCCACGCCGGTCCAGCAACAGCAGCTTGAGCGGGCACTGGAGGACCACGAGCAAGGCCGTTTCCTGCAGGCGCGGGCGGCCTTCGAGCGGCTGGCACGGGCCGGCGTGCCCGCGGCACACCACAACCTGGCCGTGATGCACCTGAACCACGAACTGCCCGGCGCCCGCATCGCCACGGCGCGGCGCCATCTGGAGACCGCTGCCGCTGCAGGCTTTGTCACCTCGCAGGTGGCATTGGCCGAGTTCCACGAATCCGGCCGCCACGCGCCAATCGACCTGCCGCGCGCGATGGCCTGGTACCTGCAGGCGGCCGAAGCGGGCAGCGTCGATGCGCAGGTGGCGATCGCCACCGGTCACTACCTCGGTCGAGGCGTGCCGCGGGACGAGGTTCGGGCGCTGCAGTGGTACCGGATCGCCGGGCAAGGCGGCGATGTCGGGGCGCAGTACCTGCTCGGCTCGATGTACGAAACCGGCCTGGGCACCGCGCCGGACCTGCGGCTGGCGCGTTACTGGTACGACCTGGCCGCGCAGCAAGGCGACGAGGCCGCCTCGGTCAAGCGTGACGAGGTTTCGCGCAGGCTGGCCGCACCCAGCTTGTAGAACGCCCGCACCCGCAGCACGTGGGCGTCACTCAGGTCTCCCAGCATGTCCAGCGCCTCGGCAGCCCGCAGCACCACCGAGACACGCAACCCCAGGTCCTCGGTGCGGGCAGCGCGGCTGGACACGTCGAAGGCCAGATCCCGCACCCGTTCGCGTGCCATGTGGCGCTGGCCGGGATGCCCCAGCCGCTCCCAGCACTGCGCGAGCCGGCATTGGTGCTCCATCAGCTCGCACAACAGCGTGAGGCAGTCCGGGTGCGCGCCACAGGCGTCGAGCGAGCGTTGCGTGCGGGCCAGCAGCCACTGCGCCCGCTCCAGCGATTCATCGTCATCGGCCTCCGCCATGGCGGTGTCGGCACCGTCCAGCAGCAGCCGGGCCATCTCGCGGTGGTTGTGTTCCCGGCGGGCGCGCTCCAGGCGTTGTGGCCAGCCCTCGCTGCGGGATTCGCTGCCCGCGTCCGATCGGTCGGTGTCGGTGTGTTCTCTGGATTGCATGGATCCCCCCCGCATTTTGGTTGTGCGATCGGCGTCTGACCAACCGTCGTGAGAACCATGTTAGGAAGGGACTCAAGGGCATGGAATCCCTCGCATCAGGGAGGATTCCGTGTGAAGAACAGCGTGGTGTGTGATCCGCACGCTCAAAGCTGGCTGTAGGACAGCGTCGCCAGCGTCAGGCTGACCAGCGTCCAGACCACCGCGCTGCGCATCAGGGCGTCGCGCATGTTCGGGCGCTGCGACCCCCAGCGCACCAGGCGCATCAGCAGCAGCGGCCAGAAGAAGAAGTCGATGTCTTTCAGGTACAGCGCCTGCCCAGTGGCCAGCACGGCCGCGCAGAGCGTGATCTGCGCCGTGGAGAGCCGGTAGCCGATCAGCGAGGTCCAGCTCCACGCCACCACCGCCGCCATCAGTGCCGGGCTGACAACGGCCACCGGCAGCAGACCGTCCTCCAGTACATCGAGCCGCGAGAAGATGAACCCGCCCCCGGCGAACGGCACCGACACCGCATAGACCGCCGTGAACAGCGGCCACAGCAGGGCGAACCGCGCCAGCAGCACGACAGCGCGGGTGCGCGTGTTGAGCCGGTCCCAGGCGTGCAGGCCGAGCGCCAGCAGCGTGAACGCCATCAGGAAGGCGCGTGTATTGATCTGGGCGGCGCGCTGCAGCGACGGGGGCGTGAAGCCGTCCCAGACGCGGTAGAGCAGATAGAGCATCGCCGAGGTGACCAGCAGCTTGAGCGCCATGTCGGCGTAGCGTTTCAGGCGCAGATCGTCCAGACAGGACGCCGCCACGACGGCAGCACCCGCCTGGTGGACCAGCACCGTCACTGGCAGCAGCCCGATCGAGACCGAGCGGTGCGCACCCCGGCCGGCCAGCATCGTGGCGCCCAGACCGAGCATCATGAGCAGCGTCGCGAGTGCGTCCGGGTGGCCCCACAGCGCCGGCCCGAACTGGAAGGGCGATGCAAAAAATGCCGCAGACAGCAGCGCCGCACGCTGCCAGGGCGCCCCGATGCGCAGCGCCACCTGCAGTAGCACCAGCGTGGACAGCAGGTGCATCACCAGCCCGACCGCCCGCACGCCCTCGGTCGGCAGGTACAGGCTCCCCACCAGCGCGTAGAACGCCGGCCCGTAGGTCGTGTGCATTTCGTGGAGGAAACGGTCCCAGGGCAAGGTCTGGAACTGGTGGAGCGCCACCCGGTGGAACTGCTCGAAGGCGAATTGCGCACCATGGCTGGGGTTGTACGACACCGCCAGCGCCATCCAGCCAAAGACGATGAACGCCAGGGCCAGCAGGGCAATCAGATCCCAGGGAGGCTGCCCTTCGAGCGCAGCCTCTTCCCCGAGGGAGAAACCATCACCCGAACCTGCCATGCTGTTCACGTCCACCACGCTTGCCACGTTCGCCTCCTTAACACACTGTTACGTTTGTGCTCATCGTAAGTGGGCAAAAATCACATGTCAACGATTTTGCCAACTTTGTCACGTTAAAGTGTGTTTTTATGCGAACTCAACCCCCTATTCAGGGGTATTCCGGCGAATTTATCCCCCTGTTACACGGGAACGCAGCGAGGGGATGGTCAGCTTTGCCGCACGGACTGGTCGGAACCTGCGCCAAACCCGCACACCTAGCAGCACACCGATGACCACTGCGTAAACCAGCACCTCGCCGTAGCGGTGTTTCGAGGAGCGCATCCAGAAGAAGTGCAGCAGGCCGAGGGCAGCGATGGCGTAGACCAGCCGGTGCAGACGCTGCCAGCGCGCCGCGCCCATCGCCTTGATGGCGCGGTTGAACGAGGTTGCCGCCAGCGGGATCAGCAGCACGAAGGCCAGGAAACCCACCAGCGCAAACGGCCGCTTGCCCAGATCCTTGGCGACCGCGGCCGGATCGAACCCCATGTCCAGCCAGGCGTAGGCCAGAAAATGCAGCACGCTGTAGAAGAACACGTACAGGCCCAGCATGCGGCGCCAGCGGGCCAGCGCATTCAGGCCGCTCCACTGGCGCAGCGGTGTCACGGCCAGCACGACGCACAGGAAGCGCAGCGTCCACGACCCGGTGCCGCGCAGGATGGTTTCAGCGGGATTGGCGCCCAGTCCGTTGTGGAAACCACCCCAGATCCAGCCAGCCAGCGGCACCAGGCACAGCAGCCACAGCAAGGGTTTGGCCGCCGGATGCAGCAGCACCCGGTTCACAGCAGCTCGGTTCATGGCGCGGTCCGGTCAGAGAGAAGTCAGAAGAACTTGCGCAGGTCCATGCCGGCGTAGAGCGACGCGACCTGCGGGCCGTAGCCGTTGAACATCAGCGTCGGGCGCTTCTTGGCGAACAGGCCGTCCTCGCCAATGCGGCGCTCGGCGGCCTGGCTCCAGCGCGGGTGGTCCACCTCGGGGTTGACGTTGGAGAAGAAGCCGTATTCCTGCTGCGCCGCCTTGTTCCACGCGGTGCCGGGCTGCTTGTCGGTGAAGCGGATCTTGACGATCGACTTGGCGCTCTTGAAGCCGTATTTCCACGGCACCACCAGCCGCACCGGCGCGCCGTTCTGGTTCGGCAGCACCTCGCCGTACATGCCGAACGCGAGCATCGCCAGCGGGTGCATCGCCTCGTCCATGCGCAGCCCTTCGACATACGGCCAGTCGAGCACCCGCGAGCCGACCATCGGCATCTGCTTCGGATCGGCCAGCGTCACGAACTCGACGTACTTGGCGTTGCCGGTCGGCTCGACCTTGCGGATCAGCTCCGCCAGCGAGAAACCGACCCACGGGATCACCATCGACCAACCCTCGACGCAGCGCAGGCGGTAGAGCCGTTCCTCCATCGGCGCGAGTTTCAGCAGCGCCTCCAGATCGAGCACGCCGGGTTTTTTCACCTCGCCCTCGATCGCGACCGTCCACGGGCGGGTCTGGAGCTTGCCGGCGTTGCGGGCGGGGTCGGCCTTGTCGGTGCCGAACTCGTAGTAGTTGTTGTAGGTGGAGGCGTCGGCGTAGGCGGTGGGTTTGTCCATCGTCATCGCGCCGGGGACCGCGCTGCGGGCACCAGGGAGCGGGGCAAGCTTGCCGGGCCTGCCTGCCGGTGCGCTGGCAGCCTGTGCCAGCGCGTCGCGGGCAGCCCAACTGGCCAGCACAGCGCCACCTGTGCCCGCGGCGAGTTGCCGCAGCCACTGGCGCCGACCTTCGTAGACGGCGCGCAGCGTGATCTCGCTGGAGAGCGGGTGAAGGAAACCGTGGTCGGGGTGGCGGTGCGGGCGTGCGGACATGGGGTGTCTCCTGGACTGCAGTGCAATGCGACAGTCCCTCAGTCGCGGCAGAGACCCGGTTTCTTACACCGGCTCAGCCTTGCCGCCGCACGCGGGGAGGCGCAATCGGCATGGCGACCGTGGGAATCAGCGAATCATGGCCCAACGGCGTTTCCGGCGCACTGAGCTGCAGGGCATTCCTCTGGAAGCGGTCCCGGAAATTCTTGCGCGCGAACAGCTTCTGCTGCGCCTCGGCCGGCAGGTCGGTGATGCGTAGCACGTTGTGCGCCACCAGCACATCGACCAGATCCTCCAGCACCCGGATCAGCCCGGTGTCCAGGTGCGCAAAGTTGGCGCCCTTCGGGGAGCCGCCCACGATCTGGAGCAGCTCCGGATGCTCCGGCGGCAGGAACTCCGCGCCGGGCACGGCGTCGCGGTGGATGCGGTCGATCTGGCCGCGGGCATCTCGGTGAACGTAGGGCATGGCAGAACCTCTCTGCTCTGCCTATCGGCGGCGAGGGGCGGAGGCTTGAGCGCCAGTCCCAGTGCTTGGACGGCAGCAGCGCCCGCACTTGAGTGGTCAGCAGCCTGCACGCGCGGGATGGGCGGCCAGCGTGCGGAATTCCACACTGGCCGACATGCGCCAGACCCTGCCTTCGTCCCTCTTGCTGCGGCTGTCCCTGCTGCTGCCCTTGCTGCTCGCTATGCTGCTGATGTCGCCCGTGCAGGCCCAGCCGGCGCAGGACTGGGAGCAGGTTGCTGCCGAGATGGTCCAGCGCCCCGAGTTCGCCGCCCTGCCACTGCAGATCCAGGTACTGCGCGAGCGGCCAGGCCGTGGCTCGCCAGCGGAGATGCAGCTCCAGTCCGGCCAGTGCATCCTCCACCTGCGCACCCGCGACAACCCGCTGGCCGACATCCTGCTGGCGCAAGCGGCGCCCGAAGACCGCACGCTCTGGCTGCAGGCCGTCATCGTCCACGAGTTCGCCCACTGCTGGCGCTGGCAGGGCGACGACCCGGCGATGCAGCAGCTCGTGGCGCTGATGGGCACCGCCAGCACCGACGCCCGCGCCGCCCGCCAGGTGCAGCACCAGTTGGGCCGAGAGGAATCCTTTGCCGACGTGGCCGCGCTGGCCTGGGTGGCGCAGGTCGCGCCGCAGCGGCTTGTTGCGATCCTGGGCGCCTTCCAGCGGCTGCGCGGCAACACCAGGCTGTCTACCGGCCCGCACGACACACGGGCCGCGCTGGCCCGCGTCCAGCGCGAGGGCTTCACCGCCCACCTGCCGCTCTTCCTGGCTGCCGAGGCGCTGCTGGACGCTGCAGCCGAGTAAGCCGACCGGCGCGGCAGACCGCGCGCCTAGAATCCCCCGATGGCCATCCGTTCCACCGTTCACAAAGCCGAGCTGTCGATCGCCGACATCGACCGCCACTACTACGCCGACCACGCCCTCACGCTGGCCCGGCACCCCTCCGAAACCGAGGAGCGCCTGATGGTGCGCCTGGTCGCCTTCGCGATGCACGCGCACGAGCGGCTGCTGCCAGCGGGCGGACTCTCCACCGAGGACGAACCGGATTTCTGGCGCTGCGACGACACCGGCTCCATCCAGCAATGGATCCAGGTCGGTCTGCCCGACGAGCGGCTGCTGCGCAAGGCCAGCGGGCGCTCGGACGAGGTCGTGCTCTTCACCTACGGCGGGCGCAAGGCCGAGGTCTGGCGCACGGAAAACGCTTCGGCACTGACCAAGCTGCGCAAGCTCACCATGTGGTTCATTCCCGAGGCCGATTGCGAGGCGCTGCAGACGCTGGTCGAGCGGACGATGCGGCTGGGCGTGACGGTCCAGGACGGGCACCTGCTGTTCGCAGGGGACAAGGACAGCGTCGAGGTGACACCCGTGCGCTGGCAGGGCGTGGCGGGCTGACACTGCGCCCACACAGCCTCGCGCG
This sequence comes from Pseudomonadota bacterium, assembly GCA_041192465.1. Taxonomy (GTDB): domain Bacteria; phylum Pseudomonadota; class Gammaproteobacteria; order Burkholderiales; family Burkholderiaceae_C; genus Sphaerotilus. Next base: position 10,622 of record JBEEMX010000061.1, read on the forward strand.
CGCAGCCACCGCCACCATGCCGTTGTCCAGCTTGCTGCTGATGCGGTGAACCCGATCGTCCCATATCCCAATATTCACAGTCACCATGTCCTTCACCACCCAGCTTGCCCGCGCCACGCGCCAGAACGACTCCCTGCTGTGCGTCGGCCTCGACCCCGAACCGTCGAAGTTCCCTGGCGCCTGGGCCGGTGACGCGGAGCGGATCTACGACTTCTGCGCCGCCATCGTCGATGCCACCAAGGATCTCGTCTGCGCCTTCAAGCCGCAGATCGCCTACTTCGCCGCCCACCGCGCCGAGGACCAGCTCGAACAGTTGATGGCCCACATGAAGGCGGTCGCGCCCGACGTGCCGGTGATCCTCGACGCCAAGCGCGGGGACATCGGCTCGACCGCCGAGCAGTACGCCCGCGAAGCCTTCGTGCGCTACCGGGCAGACGCCGTGACGCTGTCGCCGTTCATGGGCCGCGACACGGTTGAGCCGTTCCTCGCCTACGCCTACAAGGGCGTGATCCTGCTGTGCCGCACGTCCAACCCCGGCGGCAACGGAGCACCTGGCGCATCTGGCGCAGACCGAATGGAACAGCACGGGCCAGATCGGGCTGGTCGTCGGCGCCACGTTCCCGGCCGAGATTGCCCGCGTGCGCGAGATCGCACCGACGCTGCCGCTGCTGATCCCCGGCGTGGGCGCGCAGGGGGGCGACGCCGAGGCGACGGTGAAGGCCGGCCTGACCGATGCCGGCACCATCGTCGTCAACAGCTCGCGGGCGGTGCTCTACGCCAGCCAGGGGGAGGACTTCGCCGAAGCGGCTGCGGTGATGGTGTCGCCGTTCATGGGCCGCGACACGGTTGAGCCGTTCCTCGCCTACGCCTACAAGGGCGTGATCCTGCTGTGCCGCACGTCCAACCCCGGCGGCAACG
>JBEEMX010000062.1:0-11144 GCA_041192465.1 Pseudomonadota bacterium
GGTGGCCATGTGGCGCCGCACAGCACGGCGCTGTCGTCGCCTTCGACCGACGCGGTGGCGGATCTGCTGAAGGACCAAGCATGAACAGGTCGCTGAGAAGCATCGAATTTGCCGTGGCCGCGCTGATGCTGGCCGGCTGCACCAACCTCGCGCCGCGCCACGAGCGTCCGGCCGCGCCGATTCCGGCCCAATTGCCGCTGCCCGCAGAGGCGGCGGCGTCGGCCGCGACCGGGGCGGTGACGCCGCTGGGCTGGAAGGCGTTTGTGCAGTCGCCTGCGCTGGTGCGGCTGGTGGAGCAGGCGCTGGCGCAGAACCGTGATCTGCGGGTGGCCGTGCTCAATGTGCAGCGCGCCGAAGCCCAGCTCGGCGTGGCGCGGGCGGATCGCCTGCCGACCGTCAACGCTGGCCTGATCGCTTCGGCCACGCCCAACGCCTCGACGGGCCGGCAGGTGCAGAGCTACACCGCGGGCGTGCAGGTCACCGCCTGGGAGCTGGACCTGTTCGGCCGCATCGCCAACCTCGGCGAGGCCGCGCAGGCGCAGGTGCTCGCCACCGAAGCCGGCCGCCGCAGCGCGGAGCTGGCGCTGGTCAGCGCGGTGGTCTCCGGCTGGCTGACGCTGGGCGCGGACGCCGAGCTGCTCTCGGTCGCCGAAAGGACGCTCGCCAGCCGTGAGGCCAGCCTGAAGCTCGCCAAGCTGCGCTTCGATGTCGGTGCCGCGGCGGCGCTGGAGCTGCAGACCGCGCAGAGCCTCGTCGCGCAGGCCCGCAACACGCACGTGCAACTGCGCCGCCAGCGGGAGCTGGACCTGAACGCGCTGGCGCTGTTGACCGGCGGGCCGGTGTCTGCGGAGCTGCTGCCGGCGGCCGACGCGGGTGCGGGTGCGGGTGCGCTTGTGGCGGTGCCGGTCGGGCTGGCATCCGACGTCCTGCTGCAGCGCCCGGACGTGATCCAGGCCGAGCAGTCCCTCATCGCCGCCAGCGCCAACATCGGCGTGGCGCGGGCCGCGTTCTTCCCGCGTCTGTCCCTCACCGGCAGCGCGGGCCAGGCCGGCAGCCGCCTGAGCGAGCTGTTCCAGGCGGGCAACTTCGCGTGGTCGCTGAGCGCGTCGGCGCTGGCGGCGATCTTCGATTCGGGCCGCAACCAGGCGAACCTGAACGTCGCCAAGGTGAACCGGGACATCGCGGTGGCGCAGTATGAAAAGGCCGTGCAGTCTGCCTTCCGCGAGACGGCCGATGCGCTGGCGGGCCTGTCGAGCTGGCGCGAACAGCTCGACGCCCAGCGCCAGCAGCTCGACGCCGCCCGCGAGATCGCCCGGCTGACCGAGCTGCGCTACACGAACGGTGCGGCGAATGTGCTGGAGCGGCTGGACGCCGAGCGCAGTTTGCTGGCGGCCGAACAGGCGCTGGTGCAGACGCGGTTGGCCGAGCAGGTGAACCGGGTGGCGCTGTTCAAGGCGCTGGGCGGATGACCACCACCCGCACGGAATCCGACAGCTTCGGCCCGATCGAGGTGCCGGCGCAGGCGCTGTGGGGCACCCAGACCGAGCGCAGCCGGCGTTTCTTCGCCATCGGCGAGCAGCACATGCCGCTGGCCGTGGTCCATGCGCTGGCCGACATCAAGCGCGCCGCTGCGGAGGTGAACCATGCGCTCGGCTTGCTCGACACGCCGCGGGCCGAGGCCATCGCCAATGCCGCGGTGCGGGTCGCGGCGGGCGAGTTTGATGCCGAATTCCCGCTCTCGGTCTGGCAGACCGGCTCGGGCACGCAGAGCAACATGAACGCCAACGAGGTCATCGCCAGCCTGGCCTCGCTGGCGCTGGGCGGCGCGCTTGGCACGGACCGGCGTGTCCACCCGAACGACCACGTCAACCTCGGCCAGTCGTCCAACGACGTGTTCCCGACGGCGATGCACGTCGCGACCGTGGTGCAGATGCGCCCGCTGCTGGCAGCGCTGGCCCGCCTGCGTGGGGCGCTGCAGGACAAGGCCGAGGCGTTCCGCGACACGGTCAAGATCGGCCGCACCCACCTGCAGGACGCCACGCCCGTGACGCTCGGGCAGGAGTTCGGCGGCTACGACGCGCAACTCGCGCTGGCCGAAGCGGCGCTGCACCACGCGCTGCCGGCGGTCCACGCGCTGGCGATCGGCGGCACCGCGGTCGGCACGGGGCTGAACACGCATCCCGAGTTCGGCGCCCGGGTGGCGGCGGTGCTGGCGGTGCGGCTGGGCGCGCCGTTTGTCGTCGCCGACAACCGCTTTGCCGCGATGGCCGGGCACGAGGCGCTGGTGGGGCTGCATGGGGCGCTGCGGATGCTGGCGATCGCGCTGAACAAGATCGCCAACGACCTTCGCCTGATGGGCAGCGGGCCGCGGGCCGGGCTGGGCGAGCTGCAGTTGCCCGAAAACGAACCCGGCAGCTCGATCATGCCCGGCAAGGTCAACCCGACCCAGGTCGAGGCGCTCACCATGGTCTGCGCGCAGGTGATGGGCCACGACGTGGCGATCGGCATCGCCGCCAGCCAGGGCCAGTTCGAGCTGAACGTCTACAAGCCGCTGATCGCCCACGACGTGCTCGACAGCCTGCGCCTGCTGGGCGACGCGATGGCGAGCTTCTCGGCGCACTGCGTCGAAGGCCTGGTGGTGAATGCGGCGCGCGTGGACGAATTGCTGCACCGCTCGCTGATGCTGGTCACCGCGCTGGCGCCGCACATCGGCTATGACCGGGCGGCGCTGATCGCCAAGCATGCGCACCAGAACGGGCTGGACTTGCGCACAGCGGCGCTGGCGGTGGGTGGGGTCAGCGGGGCAGAGTTCGACCTGTGGGTCGATGCGCGGGCGATGATCGGCCCGGCGCGCACGCCGTAGCGGCTGCTAAACGCTCAAGGTGTAGACCGTTGCGGCCGCGCGCTCGGTCGTGCTGTGGCCGGCCAGGGCGCTGTCCCATTCCGCGCCTGCCGCGCCCTGCACCGGGGTGAGTCCATGCGTCATCGAACCGGTTTCCTCCGTGCTGGCATCAAACTCGGCCACTTGCACCCGCGTGTCGAGAAACAGCCGCGCCAGGACACTGCCCGCCGACTCGATCACCACCAGGTAGCGGGCCGCCGGCCGCAGTGGTGTCTGCGCGTGTCGGGCGTGGGTCTCGATGCCGTATCCGTGGTTCATGGTGTCACCTCTCCTTGCTGGGTCTTGCATGTGGACGATGATAAGGTTTGAAGGAGTCGAACACCCGATGTCTGCCCGCCACCACTCCCACGAAGAAATTGCGGCCAAGTTTCTTGGCAAGCCCTACGCCCACCTCGACCCGCGCACGCAGAAGGTGGCCCGCCACGTCGCCGAACGCCTGCGCATGGCCCACAGCGCCTCGGCCGATCTGGACGAGGAACACGCCACCCGCGGCATGCGCGCTGCCGACGCGGTGGCTAAGTTCGGAGGCTCGTGGACCTTCGTCGGGCTGTTCGCAGCGGTGATGTTCGGCTGGGTGGCCGTCAATGCCTACCTGCTGGCACACCGCGGATCGACCTTCGATCCCTATCCCTACATCCTGCTCAACCTGTTCCTGTCGATGCTGGCGGCGATCCAGGCGCCGATCATCCTGATGTCCCAGAACCGCCAGTCGCAGAAGGACCGCATCACCGCCGAGCACGACTACGAGATCAACCTCAAGGCCGAGCTGGAGATCATGCTGCTGCACGAGAAGGTCGACACGCTGCGCATGCACCAGTGGGACGAACTGCTGGCGCTGCAGAAGGAGCAGCTTGCCCTGCTGACCGCGTTGCACACCGCCCGTTGACTGGCGGCGAGGCGGTCAGCTCACACCGCTTTCTTGTGCGAGCCGTCGCACAGCGGCGCGTGGCCGGTGGCCTTGCAGCCGCAGAAGTAGACCGTGGCGCTGGACTCCGCGGTGTACTGGACGGGCGTGAAGTCGCCCGCAGCCTTGTGTGAGCCGTCGCAGAAGGGCTGCGATTGGCTCAGGCCGCAGGCGCACCACCAGTAGTCCTTGCCTTGTTCCACGTTGACGGCGAACGGGGTGTCGGAGGCACGATGGGGAGTGGGGAATGTCATGGGGAATCCTCAGGCTCAGGTTCAGTGGGTGATCAGCGTGTGCCGGTCACTTCGATCTCGACACGCCGGTCCGGCTGCAGGCAGGTGACGAGCGCCGGGGTCTGGCGCGTGCCCTTGCAGTCGCCGGGCTTGGTGACCGGGGTGGACTCGCCCTTGCCGGTGGCCGTGATCTTGGCGGGGTCGATGCGGCCGGTGGTGACGAGGTGGTCCTTGACAGCATTGGCGCGCTCCAGCGAGAGCTTCTGGTTGTAGGCCGGCTTGCCGAGGCGGTCAGTGTGGCCTTCGACGCTGATCGAATCGTACTGCGTTCCGGACAGGTCGTTGGCGAACTTGTCGAGTGCCGCGCGTCCTTCGGGCTGCACGTTCGACTGGTCGAAATTGAACAGCGACTCGGCCGAGAAGCTCACGCGGCTGCGCGGTGGTGGGGCGGGCGGCGCCAATGGAGCGGCCACGATGACCGGGGCCGGTTCCGGCGGCGGTGCGGCGGCGACCATTGGCGCGGGTTCCGGCGCTACATAGGCGGGCTCGGGTGCCACGGCCATCTTCATCGGTTCGGGCGCACGGCCGAAGGGAAAGACCACGCTCATCGACACCACGTTCACGCCGCCCCGGTGTCCGACCGAGTCGTTGACCTGGTAACGCTCGACCTCGCCGCGCACCAGGAAGGACGAGGTGACGGCGTACTGCAGCCCCACGCCGAGCTTGGGGTTGGTGTCGCGGGTGCTCGGGATCGGGTTGAGCGGGGTGACGGCGCCGGTACCGCGGAAGTTGCCGCGGGTCTTGGCGTAGTGCGCACCGATGCGGCCGAGCACCGACAGGCGATCCGTCACCGGCAGCGTGCCGACAAGATCCAGGTGCGCGCCCTGGGTCTTGATCTCGCCGATGAGACTGCCTGCCGGCACGGTGGTGGCGTTCAGGCCGAACTTGCCGAGGTCGAAGAAGCCGGCTTCCAGACCGAAGTTGCGGTTGAACTGGTATCCGCCGAACACGCGGTAGGCGGTGTCGGTTTCGTCGCTGGTGACGCTGGAGGTGGTCAGGCCGAGGCCGAGCTGGCTGGCGGCGATGCGGTTTTCATCGACCTTGGCGCGGGATTGTCCGACCGACAGGCCGCCGTAGGCGTAGGGGGCTGCGCGGAGCTGGGCCAGCGCAGGGGTTGCGCTCAGGGCGCCGAATCCGGCCAGCATCAGCGTGGCCAGCTTGGTCAAAGTGCGCATGTCGTGCATTGTTCTCATGGTCGTCCTTCATGGCGTGGTTCGATGCGAAGGATCTGTTGTAGGGCCGCCGGCATGGAAGGTCTGTACGCTGCCGAACACGTGGTCCCAGAACGACGTGGTCACGCCGTAGTACGCAGGCCACTCGCCGCGGCGGTGGTGCAGGGCGTGCCAGCGCTTGCGCTCCTTCAGCCACGGACCCCTGGCACGCCAGTGGTGGATGGCGTGGTGGGTGACGGTGTAGAACAGGTAGCCGATCAGCACGCCCTGGGTCAGCGCCGCCGCTGGCCACAAGCCGAAGGACCACCACGTCGGCAGGAACACCAGCCCGCCGATCAGCCCCGCACTCACCACCGTCGGTGCACAGATCAGCGCCGAGGGGCGTTCGTGGTGCGCGGTGTGCCAGCGGCTGAATGGGGCGAGGCCGTGCAGCACGAAGCGGTGCGCGCCGTACTCCATCGCGGTCCAGGCCGCCGCGCCGATCAGCACGCAGACGGACAGACCCAGCCAGTGCGCCCGCGGTCCGACAGCCGTCAGCAACGCCGCGACGGCCACCACGGCAACGCTGTAGAACACCACATCGGCTTGGTATGCGGTCTTGCTGTGTTCCAGTGTGAAAAGCTTCATCGGGATCCTTGGGGTGTCAGTTTTCCGTCAACCTAGGCGGTACCGGGCGGACAGTCTGTGCGGTGCCGAACATTGAATTTCGCTTCAAGCGCCTATAGTTCACAGGCGTTCTTCGCCCGGCTGCCGCACTGGTGGCTGCCCAGTCCGGATCTGTCTCGGAGTTTCCCGATGTCCCATTCCCCCGATCCGAGCCTGAACCACCTGCTGGCCGCCTTGCCGACAGCCGAGCTGGGACGTTGGCTGCCTCAGCTTGAGTGGATCGACATGCCGCTGGGGCAGGTGCTCTACGAATCTGGTCGCACGCTGACCCATGTGTACTTTCCGACCACTGCGATCGTCTCGCTGTTGTACGTGATGGAAAACGGCTCGTCAGCGGAGATCGCGGTGGTCGGCAACGAGGGGCTGGTGGGCATCTCGCTGTTCATGGGCGGCGATTCCACGCCGAGCCGTGCCGTGGTGCAGAGCGCCGGGGCTGGCTTCCGGCTCAAGGCAGCGCTGATGAAGGATGAGTTCGACCGCGCTGGGCCGGTGATGCACCTGCTGCTGCGCTACACCCAGGCGCTGATCACCCAGATGGCGCAGACCGCGGTGTGCAACCGCCACCACTCGCTCGACCAGCAGCTCTGCCGCTGGCTGCTGCTGAGCCTCGACCGGCTCTCGGGCAGCGAGCTGGTGATGACCCAGGAGCTGATCGCCAACATGCTGGGCGTGCGCCGCGAGGGCGTGACCGAGTCGGCGCTGAAGCTGCAGGCGGACGGGCTGATCCGCTACGCCCGTGGCCGCATCTCGGTGCTGGACCGCCCGGGGCTGGAGGCGCGCACCTGCGAGTGCTACGCCGTGGTCAAGCACGAATACGACCGGCTGCTGCCCGACAAGCAGGCGGTGTGATCCGCGTGCAGGCGGCGTAGGCGTTGTCCGACAACGCAACAGTCGTTCCGCCGGATGGTGGCGGTGGGGGATTGCACGTAAGCTCGGTGCGGATCCCTCCGGCCTTGCACTGTCTCACATGCCCTCGCTCTCGCCTCCGCACCCGCTCAAGACCTACATCGTTGAAGACAGCCGGGTGATCCGCGAGAACCTCATCGCCACGCTCGAAGAGCTGGTGCCGGCGGAGGTGGTCGGCGTGGCCGAGGACGAGGCGACGGCGGTGCAGTGGCTGACCGCGCCGCACCATGCCGCGGAGCTGGTGATCGTGGACATCTTCCTGAAAGCCGGCTCCGGGCTGGGCGTGCTGCGGGCCTTGCAGGACCACCTGCCGCGCCGCACGCTGGTGGTGCTGAGCAACTACACGACCCCCGAGATGCGCCGCAAGTGCCTGGCGCTGGGGGCGGACCGGGTGTTCGACAAGTCCTACGACATCGATGTGCTGATCGCCTACTGCAGCGAGCTGCGGATGGCGATGGCTACTGAATCAGGCCATTCTTGAGCGCGTAGTAGGTCAGGTCGCTGTTGGAGGCCAGCTGCATCTTCTCCATCACCCGGCTGCGGTAGGTGCTGACGGTCTTGACGCTGAGCGACAGGCTCTCGGCGAGGTGGCCGATGGTTTCGCCCGCCGCCAGACGCAGGAACACCTGCAGCTCGCGCTCGGAGAGGTGTTCGTGCAGCGGCCGGTCGTCGCCCCGGCCCAGTCCCTCGGCGAGCTGCTCGGCCACGCTGGCGGTGATGTACTTGCGGCCGCGGCAGACGGTGCGGATCGCCTTGACGATGTCTTCGGGGTCACAGTCCTTGTTGAGGTAGCCGCTGGCCCCCTGGCGCAACAGGGTGGTGGCGTAGTGCGCTTCGGGGAAACCGCTCAGGATCAGCACCGGCAGGTCCGGCGCGCGGGCCTTGATGGCGGCCAGCGCATCGACGCCGCCGTGGTCCGGCATGGCGATGTCCATGAGGATGACATCCAGCTCGCCGCGGCGCACGATGTCGAGGGCCTCGCGGCCATTGGCGGCCTCGCCCACGACGGAGAAATCCGCCTGATCAGCGAGGAACTGACGCAGTCCGGCACGCACCATGGGGTGGTCGTCGACGATGGCAATGCGAATCATGGGGTGGGGTGCTCTCCGTGGCCCATGATCCCACCGATTACCTCCGATGGACCAGACGGATCACACCGGGAGTGCCTGCGATGAACCTCGAACTCTGGCTCGGTGCGGTTGCCGTGCTTGCCAGCCTGGTGGCACTGGGCGTCTACGGGCGCTTGCGTGCGCTGCAAGGTGCGGTGCTGCGCGAGCACGAGCAACAGCTGGAACAGATGCGTGATCAGGAGCGCGTGCAGCTCGACGCACTGGTCCGCCAGCGCACGGCCCAGCTCACCGAGCTGACCCACCACCTCCAGACCGCCCGCGAGGACGAGCGCAGCCGCCTGGCGCGCAACCTGCACGACGACCTCGGCGCGCTGCTCACCTCCGCCAAGCTCGACGCGGCGCGCATCCGCCCACGCCTGGCCGGTGCGCCGCCCGAGGCGCTGGAGCGGCTGGCCCATCTGGTCGAGATGCTCAATGGCGCCATCGCGCTGGGACGGCGGATCATCGAAGACCTGCGCCCGTCCACGCTGAACAACCTCGGCCTCGCAGCGACGCTGGAGATCCTGGCGCGCGAGTTCGCCGAACGCTCGGGTGTCGAGGTGCATTGCACGCTGGCGCACACACCACTGGATGCGGCGTCCGAACTGGTCGTGTACCGGCTGGTGCAGGAGGCCGTCACCAACATCAGCAAGTACGCGGCGGCGCGCCATGTCTGGCTCGACATGGCGCAGCGGGGCGCGCAGGTGGAGGTGCTGGTGCGCGACGACGGGGCGGGTTTCGATCCGGCCCTGCAGCGGGGATCGGCCTATGGGCTGGTGGGGATGCGCTACCGCGTCGAGGCGGTGCATGGCACGCTGGAGGTGCTGTCGGCGCCGGGGCAGGGCACCGTGCTGCGGGTGTTGCTGCCGGGCATGGTGGGTCTGTCGGTGGCGTCCTACGCCGCCTGACGGGTTTGCCTGACAGGGGGGTGAACCCGCCGCCGATGGTGGTGCCGGATGGGCCGGACCACACTCGGTCCAACCCACCCACTGACCCGAAGGACACCCGATGTTTTCCAGCAACTCGTCTGCCGCGCCCTCGACCTCTACCGCGTCCACCGATGCGGTTCAGAGCCACCTGACCGACCAGGCCGCGGAAACGGCCGACCACGCGATCAAGGCTGCCCAGCGCGTGGCCACCGACGCGCTCGACAGTCTGGCGGGGGCCATCCAGGCGCTGCGTTCCCAGGCCGAGCCGCTGCTCGACGGTGCTGCCGACCAGGCCAGCTCGATGGCCCACCGCGGCCTGCACTCCCTGCAAGGCAGCACCGCCGCTCTGCGCAGCTCGGCCCGGCACGCCTCCGAGAACACCGTCAGCTACATCCGGCACGACCCCGTCAAGTCGATGCTGATCGCTGCGGCCACCGGCGCCGCGCTGATGGGCCTGATCAGCCTGATGCGTGGCGCGCACCACCGCGACTGACCGCCATGGCCCACGCGCTGCTCCACCTGATCACCACCCGACCGCAACTGCTGGTCGACCACGCACAGGCTTACGCCGAACTCGCGGGTGCGGACCTCGACGTGGTCACGGGGGCCTGGAAACGCCAGTTCCGGCTGGTCGCCATGGCGCTGTGCGGTGCGGCTGTGGCCACCGTGCTGGCGGGGGTGGCGCTGATGCTGTGGGCGGTCATTCCCGCTGCACAGATCGAGGCGCCGTGGGCGCTGGTGGCGGCGCCGCTGCTGCCGGCGCTGGTGGCCGTGTGGTGCGTGCTGGCCATCCGGGTCGGTGGCGACCAGCAGGTGTTCGGCAACCTGAAGGAACAGGTGCAGGCCGATCTGCTGATGCTGCGCCAGGTGGGGGCGGTGTCGTGAGCCTGTCCCCGTCGGAGGCCGTGGACCGGCTCGACGCATCGCGTCGCCACCTGCAGCGTGCCCTGCGCACGACCCCCCACGCACCGGCAGGTGCAGGTTCCGGCGCAGGTGCCGATCTCGCGGCCGAAGCCCTGCGGGGCTGGTGGACCCGCCATCCGCTGCGTGTGGGCGGTGAAGCGGTGATCGAGGTGGCCAACGCCGTCCTGCGCCCGGTGGCGCAGCGGCACCCGCTGGGCCTCGCCGCGGGCGCCGTGCTGGTGGGCGGCCTGCTGGCCTGGAGCCGCCCGTGGCGCTGGGTGGTCCGGCCGGGCCTCGTCACCGGCGTGTGCCAGCAACTGGTGCATGAGGCGGTGGCGCGGGGCTGGCCTCAGGGCTTGGCGTCGAGGTGGTCGAAGAAGACGTAGCCGCACGGCTGGCGCCTGGCGCGGGCCTGGCACAACGCGGCGTGCAACTGCTCCAGCGCGGCGGCGCACTCCAGCATGACGGCCTGTTGCGCATCGCTGTGGGTGCGCAGCCGGGCCGTGACGGCGTCCAGCATCAGATCCCAGTCTTCCGTGGCAATGTCCGCGCAGGGGCAAGCGTGTTTCGGCAGCGGGGGGGCCGTGGGGTGTCGTGTCATGGTGTCGGTACTGGGCATGGTCGGAACTCCCATCAATGGCCTGCTTGCCCATTTGTACCGAATCCGGTCACCGCCGTCTGTGCGCCATCGCACGCCGGATGGCCTTGCGCAGCTCGCTGAACCACAGCACCCCGCTGGCCATCAGCACGCACAGACCCCATTGCGCCGCCGGCATTGGCACGGTGCCGAACGCCAGGTTGAGCGCACCGAGCTCCACCACCGCTACCTGCAGCAGCACCGACAGCGCCACCGCGCCCCACAGCCAGCGGTTGGTGAACAGTCCGCGGAAGGCGCTGGCTGTCTCCGAGCGGGCGTTGAAGCAGTTGAACAACTGTGCCAGCACCAGCACGGTGAAGCAGGCCGTGCGCGCCTGTGCGAGCGACTGCGTGCCCGCGACGAGGCCGCCGGGCAGGAACAGGTCCAGCGTGAACAGCGTCAGCAGCGCCATGACCACGCCGATCTCGGCCACTCCCGCCCATAGCTGCCCGTCGATCACCCGCTCGGTCGGTTTGCGCGGGCGGCGCGCCATCACGTCTTCGGTGATCGGATCGACGCCCATGGCGAGCGCCGGGCCGGCGTCGGTGATGAGGTTGATCCACAGGATCTGGGTGGCCAGCAGCGGCACGGCCACGGCGCCACCCTCGCCCTGCAGCCCGAGCAGACCCGCCCCGACGAGGCCGAGAAACACCGTCAGCACCTCGCCCAGGTTCGACGACAGCAGGTAGCGCAGGAACTTGCGGATGTTGTCCAGCACGCCGC
>JBEEMX010000063.1:0-11110 GCA_041192465.1 Pseudomonadota bacterium
CGCCCAACGCGCCGGCATGTTCAGCAAGCTCCAGCGTGTCAAGCCGAACAAGATCGACGCGGCCACCCTGCCCGCCGTGCTGATCCTGCGCGGCAACGACGCATGCGTCCTGCTGGGCTGGACGCCGGAGGGCGACGCCCGCGTGCTGATGCCGGAAACCGGCCAAGGCGCTGTCGTCATGGCCCGCAAGGATCTGGCGCGGCGCTACACCGGCGTGGTGCTGTATGTGCGTCCGCATTTCCGCTTCGACGAACGCACACCCGAGGTCCGTGCAACGCGCCAGGGCCACTGGTTCTGGAGCGCGGTCGCCAGCCAGCGGCTGGTCTACCGGGATGTGCTGTGGGCGGCGCTGCTGATCAACGTCTTCGCGCTCGCCTTCCCGATCTTCACGATGAACGTCTATGACCGCGTGGTGCCGAACCACGCGATCGAGACACTCTGGGTGCTGGCGCTGGGGCTGATGCTGGTGCTGCTGGCGGATTTCTACATGCGCAAGCTGCGCAGCCACTTCGTCGATGAGGCGAGCGCGCGCATCGACGTGCAGCTCTCCTCGGTGCTGATGGAGCGGGTGCTCGGCATGCGGCTGGAGCACCGGCCGCAGTCGGTCGGCTCGTTCGCGTCGAACCTGCGCGGCTTCGAGTCGGTGCGCGACTTCATTGCGTCGAGCACCGTGACCGCGCTGATCGACCTGCCCTTCGCGCTGATCTTCCTCGGCGTGATGGCGTGGATCTCGCCGTGGATGGTGCTGCCGGTGCTGCTGGCCTTCGTGCTGATCCTGGGGCTGGGCTACCTGTTGCAGCAGCGCCTGCACGAACTCTCGCAAAGCACCTACCAGGCCAGCGCCCAGCGCAACGCCACGCTGGTCGAGGCCCTCACCGGCATCGAGACCATCAAGACGCAGGCCGCCGAGAGCGTCATCCAGTCGCGCTGGGAACGGGCCAACCAGTTCCTCGCCCAGACCAATGTGCGCATGCGCGCCTTGTCCAGCTCCGCCAGCTACGGCACCAACTGGTTGTCGCAGGTCGTCAACCTCAGCATCGTGCTGATCGGCGTCTACCTGATCTCGCAGCGCGAGCTGACGATGGGCGCGCTGATCGCCTGCACCACGCTCAGCTCGCGCGCACTGGCCCCTGCCGGGCAGATCGTCGGGCTGATGATGCAGTACCAGGGCGCACGCACCGCGCTGGAATCGCTCAACAAGGTGATGGCCAACCCGGTCGAGCGCGAGGCGGGGCAGCACTTCCTGCACCGGCGCGAGCTGAAAGGAGACATCGAGTTCCGTGACATCAAGTTCGCCTATCCGGGGCGCGATGACCCGGTGCTCGACGGCATCAGTTTCCGCATCCAGCAAGGCGAGCGCGTGGCGCTGATCGGCCGCGTCGGCTCGGGCAAGACGACGCTGCAGAAGCTGATGCTCGGTCTCTACCAGCCGACCTCGGGCGCCGTGCTGCTGGACGGCATCGACCTGCGCCAGCTCGACCCGGCCGACGTGCGCCGCAACCTGGGCTATGTCTCGCAGGACGTGACGCTGTTCTACGGCTCGCTGCGCGAGAACATCACCATGGGCCTGCCCTACGCGGACGAAACCGCCGTGCTGGCCGCGGCCGAGACCGCCTGCATGACCGAGTTCGTCAACCGCCACCCGCGCGGCTTCGACATGCCGGTGGGCGAGCGCGGCGAGCTGCTCTCCGGTGGACAGCGCCAGAGCGTGGGACTGGCGCGCGCGGTGCTGCACAACGCACCGCTGCTGCTGCTGGACGAGCCGACCAGCGCGATGGACTTCTCCACCGAGGCGCAGGTCACCCGCAAGGTCACCGAGTTCGCCCAGGGCAAGACGGTCGTGCTGGTCACGCACCGCACGTCGATGCTGGCACTGGTGGACCGCGTCATCGTGGTGGACCAGGGCAAGGTCGTCGCCGATGGTCCGCGTGACCGCATCCTGGAAGCCCTGCAAGCGGGCCGCATCGCGAGGGCTGCATGAGCACCAACACCCCCAACGCACGCATGGACACCGCTACGGCGCCTCGCTGGTCCAACCGGCTGGCCGCACTCGCCCGCGGCCTGTTCGGCAAGACCGTCGCCGACGGTGCCGGCCCGCAGGGTCTGCGCGACTTCGAGCACGAAGCCGAAGAGATCATGTCCAGCCAGAAGACCGCCCGGGCACAGCGCATCGTGCGGGCCGCGGTGGTCATCGTGGTGCTGCTGATCGTCTGGGCCGGCTTTGCCGAGATCGACGAAGTGACCAAGGGCGACGGCCGTGTCATCCCCTCGCGCCAGTTGCAGGTGGTGCAGTCGCTGGACGGCGGCGTGGTGTCCGAGATCCTGGTGAAAGAAGGCCAGGAGGTCGAGGCCGGCCAGTTGCTGCTCAAGGTGGACGAAACCCGCGCCACCTCGGGCGTCAACGAAAGTGCGGCCAACGTGTTCGCGCTGAAGGTCAAGGAAGCGCGGCTGAAGTCGCTGGCCGAGGGCGGCGCCTTCAAGCCACCCGCCGGCAATGGCGGCCCCGACGAAAACCGGATCATCGCGGAGGAACGCAATCTCTATCTGTCACGGGTGTCCGAGCTGCAGTCGATGCTGTCGGTCGTGCAGCAACAGGCCGCCCAGCGCCAGCAGGAGGTGTCCGAGGCGCAGGCCCGGCACTCGTCCGCGCAACGCTCGATCGATATTTCGCAGAACGAGCTGCGGCGCACCAAGCCGCTGCTGGCCACCGGCGCAGTGTCGGAGGTCGAGGTGCTGCGGCTGGAGCGCGAGATCAGCCGCTACCGGGGCGAGATGGAACAAGCCGCCGCCAACATGGGCCGCGCACAGGCGGCGATCGGCGAATCGCGGCGCAAGGCGCAGGAAACCGAGATCACCTTCCGCAACGAGGCCCGGCGCGATCTCTCGGACGTGCTGGGCAAGCTCAACGCCATGAACCAGGGTGCCGCGGCACTGGTGGACAAAGTGGACAAGTCGAGCGTGAAATCGCCCGTGCGCGGCCGGGTGCAACGCCTCTTGGCCAACACGGTGGGTGGCGTGGTGCAGCCGGGCAAGGACATTGTCGAGATCGTGCCGATCGACGATGCGCTGGTGCTCGAAGCGAAAGTGCAGCCGAAGGACATCGCCTTCCTGCACCCCAACCAGATCGCCACCGTCAAGTTCACGGCCTACGACTTCTCGATCTACGGCGGCCTGGAGGCCAAGGTCGAGAACATCAGCCCCGACACCCAGATCGACGAGAAGGGCAACGCCTTCTACATCGTCAAGGTCCGCACCGCGCAGCCACGCTTCAGCGAAAACCAGCCCATCATCCCGGGCATGACCGCCGAAGTGGACATCCTGACCGGCAAGAAGACCGTGCTGTCCTACCTGCTCAAACCGGTACTCAAGGCCAAAGCCTACGCGATGCGTGAACGCTGACGCGATCCGGCACCCCGAACCATCCACCAGCCCCTCATCCGAGGGGCTTTTTCTTGGCGATTTGCCTGGGTCAGCCTCAGCCTCGCTATCCTGGGATGATTGCTCGTTCGAGTGCATCAAATCACGTTTTTCGGCGCATTCACGGCGTTAGCGAAACCGGGTTTGGTCTATTCTGGCGAGGTTGCCTCGTCGAACTGAAAGAACTCCATGGCCACCATCAAAGCCACGCCCCTGAAATCTGCCGCACACGCAGACAAGGCCAGCCTGCTGCAAAGCCTGCAGCGCCTGACGCTGGATCCGACCTACGTGCCCGCGCGTCTGCCGGAAGGCATGGTCGTGGGCATCTGGGGCGAGGCGGTGGTGCGGCTGCCGGACGGTACCGTGCGCCAACTGCAGGTCGGCGAGATGGTCCGCAAGGGCTATGTGATCCTGACTTCGCAGAACGGCATCGTGCAACTGGAGGTCGATGGCGACCGCCTGGCGCGGGTGCCCAGCGACCGGGATCTCACGGAAGCGCCTGGCGCCGGCCTGTCCGGCGGGGAAGACGGTTCGCTCAACGGCGCGGAGCGCGTCGGGCGTGTGACCGAGGTGGTCAGCCGGGCCGACTTCGATTTCAGTCCCAGCGCCTTGTCGGCCGCTTCGCTGGTCAGCGTGGCCGCAGCGGGGCTGGGGTTGCCGACGGTGTCGGTGGGGGATGTGACGGTGTCGGAAGACGCGGGCCACGCGGTTTTCACCGTGACGCTGGCCCGCAGCTCGGGCAGCGCCACCACGCTCGGTCTGGCGCTGTCGGACGGAACGGCGCAGGGCGGCGGCAGCGACTACGGCACGGCCGGCACGCCGCAGAACCTGGAGGTCTCGCTCGACAACGGCGTGACCTGGACCCCTGCGACCAGCGTGACGATTCCGGCCGGCGCCGTGACCGCCCTGGTGCGCACGCCTGTCACCAACGACACCACCTACGAACCCAACGAAACATTCACCCTGACCACCACGCTGCTGGCGGGGAATGTCAACGTGGCGGACCCCACCGGCGTGGCGACCATCATCGACGCGCTGCCGTACATCCAGCAGATCGTGCCCGTCACCGTCAACGAAGCCGCCGGGCAGGCGGTGTTCACGGTGACACTGTCCAAGCCGTCGAAGGATCCTGTCTCGGTCAGCTACACCACGTCGGACGGCACGGCCACCGCCGGCAGCGACTACACCCTCACCACAGGCGTGCTCACCTTCGCGCCTGGCGAGACCAGCAAGACCATCACGGTCCCGATCAGCAATGACCTGCCGGCCGTCTACGAAGGCGCCGAGACCTTCAAGCTCACCCTGAGCCATCCGGTCAACGCCGGCTTGCCCAACCCGGAGACGCTCGGCACCATCCTGGACGACGGCAACGGCACCGGTGGCACCGACGACGACCGGCCGCGGGTCGCCACCGTCACCAGTCCCACCACGCAGGAAGGCCAGCCGCTGGACTTCACCGTCAAGCTGACCAGCACCGCCACCACGCCGACCGTGCTGGACGTGACGCCGCGCTCCAGCACGGGCACCGTGGGCACCGACACCGGGCCGATGGAAGTGTCGTTCGACGGCGGCAAGACCTTCACGCCCATCACCGACGGCAAGGTCACCGTCCCGCCGGGTTCCGACACCCTGATCATCCGGGTACCGACCGTGCTGGACTCGACGCCGGAAGGCAACGAGACCATCGAACTCGACGTGAAGGCGCCGGCCAACCCTGCGCCGATCTACGGCACGGGCACCATCGAGGATGCACCGCTCGTGTCCATTGCCGGCCCCGCATCGGTCAAGGAGGACGTGGGCACGGCGGTCTACACCGTCAGCCTGAGCCACGCCAGCACGGCAGAAGTGAAGATCCAGGTCAAGACCAGTGACGGCGTGGCCAAGGCGGGCAGCGATTACGACGCCGTCCTGCAGACGCTGACCTTCGCCCCCGGCGAGACCACGAAAACCGTGTCGGTGAAGATCACCAACGACACGCTCTTCGAGGGCCAGGAAGACTATGCCATTGCCCTGAGCACACCCAGCGGTGCGGTCATCCAATCCGGCGCAGGCAGCGTGACCACCACGATTTCCGACGAGATCAACAAGGACACCGGCACCAACAACGACGCCCCGAAGCTGGCGGTCACCGATGTGAACGTGCCCGAGTCTTCCGGCCATGCCATCTTCAACGTGACGCTGGACAAGGCATCCGGCCTGGCCACCACGGTCGCGCTGGCCCTGGCCGACGGCACAGCCAAGGGCTCTGGTGTCGATTACGGCAGCGCAGACGCCAGCAACCTGCAAGTTTCCACCGATGGCGGCACCACCTGGACCAATGCCACCAGCGCCACGTTCGCGGCCGGCAAGACCAGCGTGCTGGTGCGGACCCCGGTGACCGTCGACGCCATCGATGACTCGGGTGAAACCTTCATCCTGATCGCCACCACCACCACGCCCGCGGATGGCACCTCCAACGCCAAGGCCACCGGCATTGCCACCATCTTCGACCTGCCCGGCATCACCATCAACGACCAGATCGTCAACGAAGGCACCGGTCTCGCCACGTTCACGGTGACACTGTCCGGCCCGTCGTCCACCCCGGTGACGGTCAGCTACACCACCGCGGACGGCACGGCCACCAACGGAGCCGACTACACCACCCAATCGGGCACGCTGACCTTCGCGCCGGGGGAAGTGACCAAGACCATCACGGTGCCGATCACCGATGACCGGGTCTACGAAGGCCCGGAAACCTTCACGGTCAACCTCAGTGGCGTCAGCGCCAACGCCATCATTGCCGACCCGCTGGGCTTGGGCACCATCATGGACGACGGCACCGGCACCGTCCCGCCCGGCAAGACGCCGACCGACGACCGCCCGCACGCCGTGATCGACGACGTGACAGTGAACGAAGCCGCCGGCACGGCCACCTTCACTGTCACGCTGACCGGCACGGCCACGATGCCGCTGACGCTGAACTTCGACACCACGGACGGCACGGCCAAGGCCGGCCTCGACTACACCGCGGTCACTGGCTCGCTGACCTTCGCACCGGGCGAGAAGACCAAGACCATCACGGTCCCGATCCTCAACGACAACCCGCCCGTCTACGAAGGCCCGGAAACCTTCACCGTCAACCTGCGCAGCCCGAGCGGCACCATTGTTCTCGATGACCCGACGGGCCTGGGCACGATCAAGGATGACGGCACCGGCACCATCCCGCCCGGCGTGACCCCTGACAACGACAAGCCGCTCGTCACCATCAACGACGTGCTGGTCAACGAGGCGTCGAAATCCGCCATCTTCACGGTGACGCTGTCGAATGCATCGGCGCTACCCGTCACCGTCGCCTACACCAGCGTCAATGGCACGGCCGAAGCCGGGTTCGACTACCAGTCCGTGCTGGGATCGCTGACCTTCGCGCCGGGCGAGACCACCAAGACCATCAGCGTGCCGCTCATCAACGACACGCAGTACGAAGGTGCCGAGACCTTCCAGATCGTCCTGACCGACCCGATCAACGCGACGGTGAACACCGCAGGTGCGGGCGTGGATGCCACGAAGGATGGCACGGGCATCGGCACCATCGTGGACGACGGCACGGGCGGCCCCCTGTCGCCGGACACCACCCCGTCTGACAAGCCGCTGGACAACGACAAGCCAGCCATTGCCATCAACGACATGGTGGTCAACGAAGCCTCCAAGTCGGTGACGTTCACTGTGACGCTCACCAATCCGGCCAAGATGGCGGTGACGGTGGATTTCGCCAGCGCGGATGGCACGGCCAAGGCTGGCCCCGGTCTGGACTACACCGCTGTCAGCGGTACCTTGACCTTCGCACCGGGCGAAACCACCAAGACGATCACGGTGCCGATCCTGAACGACAGCGTGTTCGAAGGCCCGGAAACGTTCACGGTCAACCTGTCTGCGCCAACCAATGCCACCATTGCAGACGGCATCGGCCTGGGCACCATAAAGGACGACGGCACGGGCACCGTCCCGCCGGATGTAACGCCAGACAACGACACGCCGATCCTGACGGTCAGCAACACGACGGTGGTGGAGAACCTGATTCCCACCTTCGTGACCTTCACGCTGATGTTGAGCAACCCGTCCACCACCGCCACCACAGTGGCCTTGGCATTGGCGGATGGCGCGGCCAAGGGGCTGGGCGTGGACTACGGCAGCACCGGCAGCGACAACCTGCAGGTCTCGACCGACGGTGGCGTGACCTGGGTGAATGCGATCTCAGCGACCTTTGCACCAAACACCACGACGCTGTTGGTGCGAACGCCGTTGGTTCCCGATCGGATCATTGAGGCATCCGAAACCTTCACGCTGACCGCGACGACCACCGCTGGCACCACACGGTATCCGGTCACGACAGGCACCGGCACCATCGCCGACGACGATGTTGCCCCTATCGCCAACCCCGACAAGGGCACCACACTGGAAGACACGCCGATCAGCGGCTCGGTCCTCACCAACGACACCGACGGCAACAACGATCCGCTGACCGTCACCGGCTTCAGCGTCAACGGCACGCCCTACGCACCGGGTACAACGGCCACCATCCCCGGCGTCGGCACGGTCACGATCGCCTCGACGGGCGCCTACACTTTCACTCCGCTGCCCAACTACGACGGCGCAGTGCCGGTCATCGGCTACACAGTGACCGACGGCGCCAACCCGGTGAACGGCACGTTGACGCTGACCATCACCCCGGTCAATGACGCGCCGATCGTGACGGCCGGCCCGGTGACACCGCTGTCCGAGGAGGGGCTGACGGGTGGCTTGGCCGATACCACCGGATCCATTGACACCACCAATCTGGTCGTCAACACCGGGCAACTCGGCTTGCGTGACCCCGAAGGCAGTCCGATGACTGTGGTGTGGTCAACAGTCACGGCAAGCTATACGCAGGCAGGCATTCCGATCACCTGGACCGGTGAAGGTACGCAGACCCTGGTTGGGCGCGCGGACGGCGGCCCGGTCATCCTGACGGCCACCATCAGTGACGCTGGCGCCTACACCGTCACACTGTCCGGCCCGATCGACCACCCGAGCGCAGGGGAAGACTCGCTGCAACTGAATTTCGGTGTCGTCGTCAGCGACGGGGCGCTGAGCAGTCCAGGCACCGTCAACGTGCGCATCGAGGATGACTCGCCCGCCGCCCTGGTCACCCAGACCAGCAGCGTGCATTTGCAGGACACCAACCTACTCATCACGCTGGACACCTCTGGCTCGATGAACACCGAGATCGACACGGGCGCGCTGGCCGGTCAAACCCGTCTGCAGGCGGCCAAAGCGGCCATCGCTAGCCTGATGACCAGCTATAGCGAGTTCGGCGCCGTCATGGTCCGGCTGGTGACGTTCGCCGACACTGCGACCACGCAGGACACCAAGTGGCTCACCATTGCTCAGGCTAATGCCGTTCTAAACACAATCTCCGCCGCCGGTGGCAGCACAAACTACGATGCAGCACTCGCTGCTGCGCAAGCCGCGTTCGTTTCGACAGGACGCCAAACCTCAGGTCAGAACGTTGCTTATTTCGTCTCGGACGGGAATCCAACTGCGCCCGCAGGCAGCATCGGCATCGACAACACCCCCCATCCAGACAACACTCCGACTGAAGAAACTCTCTGGAAAAACTTTCTCAACACCAATGGCATGCCTTCCTACGCCATTGGCATCACCAGTGACGTTGGCCAGAGTGCGCTGAATCCGGTCGCATGGAACGGTGCCGCGCAGACCGAGGCCAACGCCACCGTGGTGACCGACCTGAACCAGCTCAACAGCGTGCTGCAGAACACCGTGCCGATCCCGTCCGGCGAACTTAGCGCGGGTGGAAAATTCCGTGCCGGTGGCCAGATCGGCGCCGACAAGGGCGCCGTACAGTCCGTCACCGTTGATGGCGTGACCTACACCTACCTCACCAGCGGTGTTGGCAGCGGCAGCAACGACCCGATCACCGTCAGCGGCGGAGCCGACCACCACAGCTACGTATCTTCGACCAAGACACTCGTCATCACGACCAACGCCGGCATCACGGCCACCGCTGGCGGCAAGTTCTACATCGATCTGGACGACGGCACCTACGAGTACCGTGTGCCGGCCAGCCTGGCAACCACCACGCAGACTGAGGTACTGTCCTACGTGATTGCCGACAAGGACGGTGACACCCAGCACGGGGAGATCGTCGTTACCGTCGGCACCTCGACCTCTTCAGTCGTCAACAGCGAGGTAATCCCCTCGGCCACCCACACCGGCACCAGTGGTGCCGACACGCTGATCGGTAGCGCCAGCGCGGACTACATGATCGGCGGCGATGGCAACGACAACCTCTCTGGTCTGCTCGGCAATGACACCCTGATCGGCGGCTGGGGCAACGACACGCTCACCGGCGGCCAAGGCAACGATGTGCTCACTGGTGGCGTGGGCTCGGACGTATTTGCCTGGACCCTGAGCGACGGCGGCGCCCGCGGCACCCCCGCCGTGGACACCATCACCGACTTCGACCCCCGCCTGCCCTCGGCCGGCGGCGACATCATCGACCTGCGCGACCTGCTCTCCGGCGAGAAGACCAGCACGCTGGAGAACTACCTGGAGTTCAGCTTCGCCGGCAGCGGCAGCGCGGCCACCACCACCATCCACGTCAGCTCCACCGGCGCCTTCGCCGGCGGCGCCTACAACGCCGCGGGCGAGGACCAGACCATCGTGCTGTCCGGCATCGATCTGCGGACCTCGCTGGGACTGACCAACGCCGCCTCGGACGCGGACATCATCGGCAAGCTGCTGACGCAGGGCAAGCTGATCGTCGACGCGTGATGCACGCCTGACTGCCTGACCGCCGGTTCAACAACAGGCGGTGCAATGCAAAGAAGCCGCCCCGGCCAACAGCCGGGGCGGCTTCCTGTCTTTCAGCGGACCATCAGCTCACTTCACGGCAGGCCCGGTCACCCCGTCCACCCCGCAGGCCCACAGCTCCGGCAGATCCTCGGCATCCTGCACCCCTTCCACGAATACCTTCAACCCAACCCCGTGCAGCATCGCCACCGAGCTGCGCAGCCATGCGCGCCGCGCCGAGTCATGCCGCACGCCGCTCGCCCAGCTCGACGCGAGCTTCACGTAGTCCAGCCCCGGTTCCAGCAACAACCCGATGGAGGACAGGCGGTCGCCCGCGTGCTCCAGCCCCAGATGCACCCCGTGCGGCCGAAGCTGGCGGCACAGCTCGACCAGCGCATCCGGATGCCGCTCCAGCGCCGACTCGTCCACCTCGACCCACAACTGCTGCGCCGACGCCCCCGCCGCCACGATCCGCTCGCGCAGACGCGGCAGGAACTGCGGATGCGCCAGCGACTGCGGCGAGAGATTGACCCCTCGCGGCCGGCCATCCGAGGCGATCGCCGTGACCGCCAGCGCCACCGCCGCCATGTCCACATCGCAGCTCATGCCCGTGCGCAGCGCAAACGGCAGCCAGCGCGCCGCCGGCTCGAACGGCCCGTTCGCTTCGAGCTGCAGCCGCATCGGGCATTCCATGTGGATCACCGCCCCCGTGCGGTCGCTGACCGGGAACTGCATCAACTGCACCCGCGCGGCCAGCAACGTCGCCTGCAACGCCTTGCGCCAGGTGTCCTCACCGCCCTGGATCGGCGCCGGCTCCAGCCCGTTGGCGACATACGCGAAATCGCCCTTCGCCTCGGCGTCCGCC
>JBEEMX010000064.1:0-11061 GCA_041192465.1 Pseudomonadota bacterium
CAGCTCCAGGCGCACTTCGGCGACAAGGTGTTCCAGACCATCATTCCGCGCAACGTGCGGCTGGCCGAAGCACCCAGCTACGGCCTGCCCGGTGTCGTGTTCGATCCGGGCGCCAAGGGCTCGCTGGCCTTCATCGCCTTCGCGCGCGAGATGGTCGAGCGCGTCGGCGTGGTCCTGCCCAAGGCCAAGGTGGCGCGCAAGAAGCCCGCCAAAAAAACTCAGACCGCCGCGAAGCGCCAGACGCCGTCGGCCTGACGGACACGCTGCAGGTCGCCGTCCAGCCACAACGCGTGCAGGTGGGCGATGGCCTCACCCATGGCGAACGTGAGCTGGTGCAGGTCCAGCTCGCGCTTGAACAGCACCGGCAGGATCTCGAACGCTGAATGCGGCCGCACCGCGCAGGCCGCCATCACGTCGGCGAGGCGGTCGGTGTGGTGGTCCTGCAGTTGGGTGATGCGGGGGTGCAGGCCGCGGAACGGTTTCCCGTGGGACGGCAGCACCAGCGTGTCCGCGGGCAGCTTGCGCATGCGCTCGATCGACGCGAGGTACAGCGGCAGCGGATCGCCCTCCGGCTCGATGTCGATGACGCTGATGTTGGTCGAGATGCGCGGCAGCACCATGTCGCCCGAGATCAGCACGCCGAGTGCCTCGCAGTGCAGGCTGATGTGCTCCGGGGCGTGGCCGTGGCCGGCATGGCAGGTCCAGACATGGCCGCCCATCGTCAGGCGCTGGCCTTCCATCATCCGGCGGAACTGCTGCGGCACGGCAGGCACCATGCTGGAATAGTAGTTGCCGCGCAGACGGACTTTCTCGATCGCCGCCAGGTCGGTCACGCCGTGGCTGGCAAAGAAGGCCGCAGCCGCTTCGCCGCCGAAGCCGGTGGTCGAGATCGAAGCCATGCGCGCCGCGTTCCAGTCCGTCAGGCTGATCCACAGGCGGCACGGCCACTCCGGGGTGCTCCAGCGTTCAGTCAGCCAGTGCGCCAGACCGATGTGGTCCGGGTGCATGTGGGTGACGATAACGCGCAGCACGGGCAGACCGTCGAGTTCCTCGGCGAAGATGCGCTCCCACGCGCTGCGGGTGGCATCGTTGCTGATGCCGCAGTCCACGATCGTCCAGCCTTGGCGGCCGTCGAGTTCGTCGCGCACCAGCCAGAGGTTGATGTGGTCCAGCGCAAACGGCAGCCCCATGCGCAGCCAGCGGATGCCAGGCGCGATCTCCAGCGTGTGGCCGCTCGCGGGCAGCGTGTCGCCCAGTACATAGGTGAGTTGATGTTCCTGCGGGTTCGCCATGTCTGCTCCAGAGGCATGGACTGGGTAGACTGACGCCCAATCCAGTGATTAACGTTTACGTCAACGGCAGTGTATCCATGACCCCCCTCGACCGCTCGACCCCGGACGCCCGCGATGTCTCCCAGGTGACCTACACCATCACCGAGCTTTCGCAAGAGTTCGACATCACCCCGCGCGCCATCCGCTTCTACGAGGACATGGGCCTGCTCACCCCGGCGCGCGACGGCCGCAACCGCGTCTACACCGTGCGCGACCGCACCCGGCTCAAGCTCACGCTGCGCGGCAAGCGGCTCGGCCTGAGCCTGCAGGAGATCAAGCAGCTCGTGGACATGTACGAGTCGCCCTCGGACACCACGCAGCAGCTCACCGCCTTCCTCGGCATCCTGCAGGCGCACCGCGACCAGCTCGCGCAGCAGATGGAGGACATCCGCGTGACGCTGGAGGAGATCGAGCAGCACGAGGAGCGGGCGCGCAGCCTGCTGGCCGAGGCCGGTCGTTAGTTCGGTGTCGGCCTGGGCAGTGCCACTGGCGGCCGTGCCAGCACGCTGCGCGGCCCTTCGTGGAGGCTGCCCATCGCCCAGACCTGCAGCGCCACGTCCGCCTCGCCTTCGACAAACACCGACCCCAACACGCTCGCCTCGCTGACGGGGTACACGCGGGTGGCCAGGGCGAGCCGGTCATTGGCATAGACCTCCAGCACGCTGCCATCGAGCAGCACGCGCAGGTGCAGGGCCTCGCCCTCGTCGAGCACCAGCGTCCCGTGCAGATCCTGCCGGCGCACCAGGGCATCGGTCGAACTGCGCGCGCGCTCGATCGACAGGCGACGGGCATCGGGCCAGAAGACGATGCGCGTTACCTCGCCGCCGTCAGGTGAGGCCAGCACCGTCAGGCCGAGCTTCTGGCTGTCATGGACCGAACGGATCGTGAACGTCGCCTCGATGCCGAGGTGGCGGCCAGCGAACGTGGCGACGACACCGCGCGAGGTGCCGGTCGCAACCACCGCGACCGGCGCCTCGCGCAGCACCGCCAGTTCGGTCACCGGGCGCAGGTTCAGCCGACCTCGTGCATCGAGCGACAGCTCGCGCGGCACGGTCATCGCGCCCGCCCAGCCGGCGGCGTCGATGCGCGCTTGCTCGCGTTGTTCGTTCATCCAGGCCCACTGCAGCGTGCGGCCATCGGGGCCTCGCATCGTCAGGTGCGCAAAGGCACCAGCATCCAGGTCGAGCACCCCGTCCGACTCGGGCACGAAGACCTCGTTCTCGAAACGACCGACAAACCAGTGCGCGCCGAGGCCCGGCCAGATCGACACCGTCAACACCCATCGGTCGCCCAGCGGAAAGAAGTTCGGGCATTCCCACATCCGCCCGAACGCCAGGTTCGGCGAGGTGAAGAGCGGGCCACGGTAGTCCCAGGCGATGCCATCGTCGCTGCGGTAGAGCAGGCACTGGCCGCGCTCGTGGTGCAGCGACGCACCGACGACCATGTACCAGCGGTCGCCGTGGCGAAACACGTAGGGGTCGCGGAAGTCATGCACGCCAACCCCAGGGGGCGGCGTGGTGATGGTGCGGGCGGGTTGCAGTGTCCAGTGCTGCAGGTCGTCGCTGGTGGCGGCGCATTGCACCTGGCGCTGCGCGGTGTAACCGGTGTAGTACAGCGTCGGCTGGCCGGCGACCAGGGCGAAACTGCCGGAGAAGCAGCCGCCCGCATCCGCGCCACCCGGCGTCGGTGCCAGCGCGATCGGCTCGTCGCGCCAATGCACCAGGTCGGCGCTGCTCGCGTGGCCCCAGTGGATGTCGCCCCACTTCGCGGCGTTCGGGTTGTACTGGTAGTAGAGGTGGTAGCGGCCGGCGTGGAAGCACACGCCGTTGGGATCGTTGATCCAGTTCGTCGGTGCAGTGAAGTGAAAGCGCGGGCGGTGCAGGTCGGAGGTCATGTCACGATGTCGGAAAACGCGGGGTGGTTGGCGTCGGGGGTGGTCGCATCTGCCTGGGTGTTCGGTCGCGGTGGTGTGGAACCGCGTTCGACAATGTCACCGGCGACCAGTTGCCAGGGCTCGCCCAGTGTGGCGTTGTCGGCCAGCAGACGCTCGACCGCAGCGACCCCCATCTCGAAGTAAGGCAGCGCCACGGTGCTGAGCTGTGGTCGCATCGCCTCGCAGATCGTCTGGTCGTTGTCGAAACCCATCAACGCCATGTCCTGCGGCACACGCACACCGAGTTCATCGAGCAGCCGTGCGCCGTGCAGCGCCATCACGTCGTTGCCGAAGCACAGCGCAGTCGGCCGCGGCACCAGCGCGACGATCTCCCGCAGCGCCGCTGGCAGCGGCAGGAACGGACCGCCGGGCTGCAGCTTCGAGCCGATGCGCACGGGACAGTCAGCCGCCGCAAGACCGTGGCGGACACACGCGGCGATGAAGGCTGCCTTGCGCAGCCGCCCGGCCACCATGTCCTCGTCCACGCCGACATAGCCGATGCGGCGGTGACCACAGCGCACCAGGTGGTCCACGACACGCGATTGACCGAGCGCGTCATCGGGCAGCACGGCGGAGGTGCCCAGGAGGTCGAAGCAGTTGACGAGCACCAGCGGCGTGTCCTTGGGCTTGGGCAGAACCGCCTGCTGGTGGTAGTTGGCCGCGTAGATGACACCCTCCACACGGTAGGTGGCAAAGGTCTTCAGCAGTGCTTCGACGGTCTGCTGGTCGCCGCCGCCCATGTCGGCCACCAGCAGCGTCTTGCGTGCGGCACGACTGGCCTGCTGGGCGCCGCGCAGGATGTGCAACTCGGACAGCCCGGCGCGGGTCGAGCCGACCTCGGCATCGCTGAACAAGCCGGTGATGAAGCCGATCTGCCCGGACTTGCCCGAGCGCATCAGCCGCGCGCCGTGGTGCGGCTCGTAGCCCAGCATCTCGATCGCGCGGTTCACCTTCTCCATCGTCTCCGGACGGATGTTGCTTTCGCAGTTGACGACCCGCGAGACGGTCTTGATCGACACGCCCGCGAGTTGCGCAACGTCAAATATGTTGGCCATGGCAGCGATTTGAGTCTGGATTGACAACGTTGTTTTTCTTATCTTGTTCCGGGCTACATCCCGCTGTCAAGACACGGCGCTATCTGAGTAAACAGTGATTGAGAGGGTTTTCCTGTACTTGACCCGCTGCATTCCGCAGTCCTACAGTCCGCACAAATGACAAGGTTGTCATTGGTTCCGCAACCCACCTGAGGAGATCGCCATGAATGCCCCTGAAATCAGTCGCCGCCTGCTCGTCGTCGGCCTAGTTGCCCTGGGTGCCGCCTCGGCCCACGCCCAGACTTCGCTGTCGATGTGGTACCACGGGGCAGGCAATCCGAAGGAAAAGGAGCTGATGGCCGGGATCATCAGCGACTTCAACGCCAGTCAGAAGGAGTGGAAAGTCGAGCTGCAGCAGTTCCCGCAGGAGGCTTACAACACCTCGGTGGTGGCGGCAGCGGTGGCCGGCAAGCTGCCCGACATCCTCGACGTTGACGGACCGGTCATGCCGAACTGGGCCTGGTCGAAGTACCTGCAGCCGCTGACCTTGCCTGCTGGCGCGATCGACAAGTTCCTGCCCGGCACGATCGGCCGGTACAACGGCAAGGTCTACTCGGTCGGGCTGTGGGATGCCGCCTGCGCAATCTTTGCGCGCAAGTCGGTGCTGCAAGCCCACAACATCCGCATCCCGACGCTCGACAAGCCCTGGACCAAAGCCGAGTTCGACGCGGCGCTGGTGACCTTGCAGAAGGGCGGCAAGTTCCAGTACCCGATCGACCTGGGGATGGCCTGGAAGGGCGAGTGGTACTCGTATGCCTTCGGCCCCTTCCTGCAAAGCCACGGGGGTGACCTGCTGAATGCGGCCACGCCCAAGTCCAACGGCACGCTCAACGGCAAGGCGGGCGTCGAGTTCGGCACCTGGTGGCAAAGCCTGTTCACCCGCAAGCTGACCTCGGGCACCTCGCAGGACGGGGCGGACCGCGAAACCGGTTTCCTGGACGGCAAGTACGCGCTGCAGTGGAACGGCAACTGGGCCGCACTGCCGGCCCTGAAGAAGTTCGGTGACGACCTGGTGTTTCTGCCCGCACCCGACTTCGGCAAGGGTCCGAAGATCGGTGCCGCCTCGTGGCAGTTCGGCGTCTCGGCCACCACCAAGCATGCCAAGGGGGCCAATGCGTTCATCGCCTTCGCACTCAAGGACAAGTACCTGGCAGCCTTCTCCGACGGCATCGGCCTGGTTCCCTCCACGCCAGCGGCGGCGGCGCTGACGCAGAACTACAAGA
Organism: Pseudomonadota bacterium; assembly: GCA_041192465.1. Classification (GTDB taxonomy): domain Bacteria; phylum Pseudomonadota; class Gammaproteobacteria; order Burkholderiales; family Burkholderiaceae_C; genus Sphaerotilus. The sequence continues at coordinate 5,582 of JBEEMX010000064.1, forward strand.
AGGGTGGCCCGCTGGAGGTGTTTTTCGCGCTGTCGGCCAAGCAGGCGACGCTGCGGGCCTCGACGCCCGGTTATGCCGGTGCTTCGGGTGAGTTCGAGAAGGCGCTGGCCGACATCGCCAACGGCGGCAAGGTCGCCGACGTGCTGGACAACGCCGCCGACGCGATCGACGCCGATCTGAAGAAGAACGGCAACTACCGCTGAGCCACTCCGCAGCCGCCAGGTGAAGACCATGACCCAGACTCCCACCCCTGCCACGATGACACAGGCGCCCGGCGCAGCCCGAGCGCGCCGGGCGGGGCTGCTCATGGTCTCGCCGGCCATGCTGCTGATGGCTCTCTTCCTGATCGTGCCCTTCGTGCTCGCGTTCGCGATGTCCTTCACCAACCAGCGGCTGGTGTCGCCCAATCCGACGCAGTTCGTCGGACTGGAGAATTACCGCCAGATGCTGGGCCTGGGGGTGCTGGTGCTCGAACCCGAGAAAGACACGCAGGGCCAGTCGGCACACGAGGCGGACGGCAGCGTGCAGTACCCGAGCCTGCGCGGTTACACCCGCGACAACCCGGATTACCCGCAGCTCAACCGCATGCGCGAGTGGTTCCACCTCGGCTGGAGTGGCGACAGCCGGCTCTACGTGCTGGCCAGCGACGTGATTTTCATGAAAGCGCTGGTCAACACGGTGCTGTTCGTGCTCGTCGTGGCGCCAGTTCAGGCCTTGCTTGCGCTGCTGCTGGCCCTGCTGATCAACCAGCCGCTGCGCGGCATCAACCTTTACCGCACGATCTTCTTCATGCCGGTGGTGATCTCGATGGTGGTGGTCGCCTTCCTGTGGCGCTTCATCTATGCCGGTGACACCGGGCTGCTCAACTCGCTGCTCGGGCAGTTGACCTTCGGTGCCTTCAAGCCGATCGACTGGCTCGGCCAGCCGTCCACGGCGCTGGGCGCGATCATGGCCATGTCGATCTGGCAGGGCGTGGGTTTTCACATGATCGTCTGGCTGTCGGGGCTGCAGACGATTTCGGCCTCGCTGTACGAAGCCGCCGCGCTGGAAGGTGCCTCGAAGTGGCAGGTCTTCCGCTATGTGACCTGGCCGGGGCTGCGCAACACCGCGATCCTGGTGATGGTGGTGATCACCATGCAAGCCTTCACGCTGTACCCGCAGATCGACGTGATGACACGCGGCGGCCCGCTCGACTCGACCCAGTCGCTGGTGTTCCAGGCGGTGCAGCGCGGCTACGGCAAGCAGGACATCGCCGGAGGCTCCGCGATCAGCGTGTTCCTGTTCCTGTTCGTGCTGGCCATCTCGCTTGGCCAACGCTGGCTGACCCGCGAAAAGAAGTGACCTGAAGTGACGTGACAGGAGAACCCCGCATGAGCCGCACCCTGATGCCCTCGCTCGCCGCCAAGGCGCTCAACTACACCCTGCTGACCTGGATCGCGCTGGTCTTCATCTTCCCGATCGTCTTCATGATCGTGTCCTCGCTCAAACCGGACCTGCAACTGCTGCAGGACGCCAGTTCGCTGCGCGCCTTCCTGCCTGTTGGTGACATCTCGCTCGACAACTACAAGGCCGCGTTCCAGCGTGTCCCGATCGGCCACTTCATCCTCAATTCGGTGATGGTGACGGCGGTGACGATGGTGTTGTCGCTGGGGGTGTGCTCGATGGCGGCCTTTGCCTTCGTGTTCCTCGAATTCCCGGGGAAAGACGCCATGCTGGCGGTGGTGCTGGCCACCTTCATCGTGCCGTTCGAGTCGATCGCGATCCCGCTGCTGCTGGTGGTCAACCACCTGCCCTGGATCGGCGCCGACGGCCTCACCGTGGGCTGGCTGAACTCGTACCACGTGCAGATCGTGCCCTTCATCTCGGACGCGCTGACGATCTTCCTGTTCGTTCAGTATTTCCGCGACCTGCCCAGGGAACTGGTCGAGGCGGCGCGGGTGGACGGCGCGAGCTACTTCCAGATCTACCGCCGCATCATCGTGCCACTGGCCGGGCCGGTGTTCGCCACCGCCGCGATCCTGAAGTTCCTGGCCATGTACAACCAGTACCTGTGGCCGGTGATGTCGGCCCAGTCGGAGGACTACCGCCCGATCATGGTCGGCCTGCAGTATTTCTTCCAGCTCAACATCGCCTGGGGCGAAATGATGGCCTACCTGACGGTCATCACGGTGCCGGTGCTGCTGTTCTACCTGAGCCTGCAGCGGGCCTTCATCGCCTCGATCGCGTCCACCGGGGTCAAGGGCTGATGCCCACAAGGAAATCCACCATGCCCGCCATGCAAGACGTTCAACTCTCCCGCGTCCAGAAGTCCTACACCTCGGGCGTGACCGTCATTCCCGGCCTCGACCTCGCGATCCCCGCCGGCTCGTTCACGGTGCTGGTCGGCCCGTCGGGCTGCGGCAAATCGACCCTGCTGCGCATGATTGCCGGCCTGGAGTCCACCAGCGGCGGTCAGATCCGGATCGGCGGTCGCGATGTCACGCACCTCGAACCCGCCGAGCGCGGCATCGCGATGGTGTTCCAGTCCTACGCGCTGTACCCGCACATGACGGTGGCCGAGAACATCGGCTTCGGGCTGACGATCGCCAAAAAGCCGAAGGCCGAGATCGACGCTGCCGTACGCCAAGCGGCTGATGTGCTGCAACTGTCGCACCTGCTGGACCGCACACCCAAGGCACTGTCAGGCGGTCAGCGCCAACGCGTGGCGATCGGCCGCGCCATCGTGCGCAACCCGGCGGTGTTCCTGTTCGACGAGCCGCTGTCCAACCTCGATGCTTCGCTGCGCGGCCAGATGCGCGTGGAACTGGCCGATCTGCACCGCAAGATCGGCGCGACCATGGTCTACGTGACCCACGACCAGGTCGAGGCGATGACGATGGCCGACCAGATCGTCGTGCTGAACAAGGGCAACATCGAGCAGGCCGGTGCGCCGATGGACCTTTACCGGCGGCCGATGACACCCTTCGTGGCCGGCTTCATCGGCTCGCCCAACATGAACATGCTGGAGGGCGACTTTGCGCGCGAGATGGGCTGCGAGGTCTATGGCGTGCGGCCGGAACACCTCGACATCAGCACCGCGCACGGCCGCTGGCCCGCGACGGTGCATCACATCGAGCACCTCGGCGCCGATTGCATCGTCTATGCCGATGTGTGCGGCGTCGGTTCGATGACGGTGCGCACCGAAGGCGAACCGGGCCTCAAGATCGGTCAGCACATCCACCTCAGCCCGCGGGCCGGTCTGGAACACCGATTCCGTGGCGGGCGGCGCATCAACGACTGACGTCGGCCTGCGCCGGCAGCAGTGTGCATCGTCAGAAAAATTATATGATGCACATCATGCCAAACAGAAAATTCAACACCCGGGCTGCAGCCAAGGACGCCACACACGAACGCATCGTGGCCGTGGCCGCCCGGGCGATCCGTCGCAGCGGCTACGACGGGACCGGCGTCGCGGACATCATGAAGGAGGCGGGCCTGACGCATGGCGCCTTCTATGCGCACTTCACGTCACGCGAGGCCATGCTGGCCGAAGCGGCGGGGCGGGCGTGCGCGGAGTCCGCTGCCACGGCGGCGGACGTCGTGGCCAGCGTGCCCCGCGACAAGGCGTTGACCGCCATGCTGCAGGCCTATCTCTCCAAGGAACACGTCGAGCACGCCGACAGGGGCTGCCCCCTGGCGGCGCTGGGCGCTGAAACGTCGCGCCAGGCGCCCGAAGTGCGTCGAGTGGCGACCCGGCATGTCAAGGAAATGATCGACCTCGTTGCCCGCCAGTCGCCGGACTGGGGGCAGCCGGCCGCCCACGAGCGGGCCATCGTGACCATCGCCACGATGGTGGGCGCTTTGCTGCTGGCCCGTGCAGTCGATGACACGGGGCTTTCGGACGACCTGCTCGATGCCACGCTCAAGCACCTGACCCCCACCGGTCACTGAATCCACTGATGAACGTTGCCCGTTCGTTCGCCTTTATACATTACGATCATCATGCGAAATGGAGAAGCATCATGGCCATGAACAGCACGGCAAGCAAGGAACAAGGAAAACCCATGAAAGCATTTGTCCTGGAGCGCCATGGAAAAAAGCGCCCCTTGCGTTTGGCAGACATGCCGACGCCGGACCTGCGCGATGACGAGGCGCTGGTCGAGGTCCATGCCGCTGGCGTGAACCTGCTGGATGCCAAGATCAGGGACGGAGAATTCAAGCTCATCCTGCCGTATCGCCTGCCGCTCATCCTGGGGCACGACGTGGCGGGCATCGTGGTCAAGGTGGGACCACGGGTGCGGCAGTTCAAACCGGGCGATGCAGTCTATGCACGGGTGGATGATTTCCGGATCGGCACGTTCTCACAATTCGTCCCGGTCAAGGAGGCATCGCTTGCGCTCAAGCCGAGGAACCTCACGATGGAGGAAGCCGCGTCCATCCCCCTGGTGGGCTTGACGGCGTGGCAGGCACTGGTCGAGAAGGCCAGGCTGGCGAAGGGGCAAAAGGTCTTCATTCAGGCAGGCTCCGGCGGCGTCGGCACGTTCGCCATCCAGTTGGCCAAGCACCTGGGCGCAACGGTCGCCACGACGACGAGCACGGCCAATGTCGGACTCGTGAAGAGCCTGGGGGCCGATGTCGTCATTGACTACAAGACGCAGGACTTCGAGGAGGTCCTGCGCGACTGCGACGTGGTCCTGAACAGCCAGGATGGCAGGACGCTCGAAAAATCACTGCGCGTGCTCCAGCGTGGCGGGAAGCTCATCTCCATTTCCGGGCCACCGGACCCTGAATTCGGCCAGGAAATCGCGGCGCCCGGATTCGTGAAACTGGTCATGCGCCTGCTGAGTTCGGGCGTCAGGCGAAAGGCGCAGAGCCGAGGCATTGGCTATTCATTCCTCTTCATGAAGGCGGACGGGAGCCAACTGCACGAGATCACCGGACTCATCGAGGCCGGGGTCATCCGCCCTGTGATCGATCGGGTCTTTCCATTCGAGTCCACCAACGAGGCCCTGGCCTACGTCGAAACCGGCCGTGCGAAAGGCAAGGTTGTCGTCAAGATCAAATGAGGCCCCCTGCTGCTGCAGGGTCGGACAAACCCGCAGTTCCGAAGGTGTTGTGGATCGCTATGATTGACGTTTACGTAAACGTCAATCATCGACCATGCGGAACATCTCTGCTCCCGACTTCCAGCCCGCCGACGCGGACTACGCAGCCCGCGTGCGCGAGTCGTTCGCCCAGCAGGCGGCGATGGCGCTGATCGGCGCCGAGCTGGTCGAGGTGGCCCCAGGCCGCATCGCGATGACGCTGTCGCACAGCGCGCGCGTGACGCAGCAGCACGGCTTCATCCACGCCGGCATCGTCTCCACCGCGCTCGACTCGGCCTGCGGCTACGCAGCGGCCATGCTGATGACCGTCACCGGCCGGAACGACGTGCGCCACTGAAACCCGGTTGTCAGCCCGCTGGCCCGGCCGCTACGCAACAATCCGCCCATGAGCACCGA
>JBEEMX010000065.1:0-12880 GCA_041192465.1 Pseudomonadota bacterium
GGTGCGGCTGTTCCTCTTCAACTTCGAGAAGGAACTGTTCACCCACGTGAACACGCTGGAGAACCGCAGCGGTGGCAAGCCCACCGACAAGGAACTCGACAAGGCCCGCTCGCAGATCCGCGATCGCCTGACGCAGCTCGCCCCGATCTTCCAGAAGAATCGCTACATGCTGGGCGACGATTTCTCGATGCTCGACGTGGCGATCGCACCGCTGCTGTGGCGTCTGGATTACTACGGAATCGAGTTGTCGAAGAACGCCGCACCGCTGCTGAAGTACGCCGAGCGCATCTTCTCGCGCCCGGCTTACATCGAAGCCCTGACGCCGTCCGAAAAGGTGATGCGCAAGTAAGCGCAGACCGCCGATCCGCTGCCCGAGCGTTCACGTACTCCACCGCGCCATGCCCATCGATTCTGATTCCCAGGGTACGTCCACGCGGCCCTACCTCGTGCGCGCCCTGCACGACTGGTGTACCGACAACGGCTTCACCCCCTTGCTGGCGGTGCATGTCGATGAATCGGTGCGCGTGCCGATGGAATTCGTCAAGAACAACGAGATCGTGCTGAACGTGAGCTTCGACGCGACCAGCGGTCTGCGTCTGGGCAACGAGTTCATCGACTTCAAGGCACGCTTCGGCGGCATTCCGCGTGACATCGCGGTGCCAATCGACCATGTGATCGCCATCTATGCCCGTGAGAACGGACAGGGCATGGCGTTTCCGGTGCCGACTGAGCCCTCGACGCTGAATGCCAGTTCCCAGGATGCTGCACCGGCCTCGGCCCCTGTGTCGTCGGGATTGCGTTTGGCCAGCGAACCGAAGCCAGTCAAGCCAATCAAGGTAGACAGCGGCGAACCGCCGCCGTCCATCCCGCCTGCTGGTGGGCGCCCGTCACTCAAGCGCATCAAGTAACGCAGCCAACGCGAGCATTGCGGGTTTTTCATTACAATCCGCACCCCGTGCCGACTTAGCTCAGTTGGTAGAGCAACTGTCTTGTAAACAGTAGGTCATCCGTTCGATTCGGATAGTCGGCACCACTGTCCCTTTAGACCCCCGGAGTGGCCTGCCCTCCGGGGGTTTTGCATTTGACACCCATGACCGCTGTGAATACGCCGTTGCCACTCTCTGATGCAGGCAAAGTCGAAGGCCCCTCCTTCCCGCTGGCCGTGAAGGTGCTGGCCACGGTGCTGGTGGCCGTGCTGGCACTGCAGGGCTGGCGGGTGATCGATCAGCGACCATGGCAGCATGTGGGCTGGCAGGCGGGGCTGTTCCTGCTGGCTGCAGGCGCGGTCATCGCCTCGGGCTACTGGGGCATCCTGACCAGCCGCACCAGCATCGACGGCCGCTGCATCCACCAGAGCTGGCTCTGGCCGAAGGAGGTGGCGCTGGCCGACATCACCCAGCTCAAGCTGCTCGAAGTCTCTGGGCTGTCCTGGTTGGTGGTGCCGCGGTTGGTGGTGCGCTCTGGCAGCATGAACCTGACGACCTTCCATGCGGCCGATGCCCAGGTGCTGGCGGCCTTGCGCCTGCTGGCCTATGGCGGCAAGGTCTGACATGAACCTTCCGGTGGTGGTCACCTCTGCACCACGTCGCCCCGCCTGGCAGCGTGCGTTGTGGCTGCTGGCCGGCGGGCTCAGTCTGCTGCTGGGCATCGCGGGGATCTTCCTGCCGCTGCTGCCCACCACGCCGTTCGTGCTGCTGGCGGCGGCGTGTTTTTCCCGCGGCAGCGCACGCTGCGAAGCCTGGCTGCTCCATCACCCCCGCTTCGGCCCGATGGTGCGCGATTGGCGCCAGCACCGCGCTGTGCCCCTGCGCGCCAAGCAGCTCGCGCTGGTGATGATGACGATCGGCTCGCTGGTGGCCGCGTTCACCCTGCCGCGCTTCAAGTGGCTGCCGGCACTGTGCTGTGCAGCGGTGGCGTGGTGGCTGTGGCGCCTGCCGAGCCGAGAGGCATTGGCATTGGCGCCTCAGGTGGCGGACGAATCGTCGTCCGGGAACAGCGGCAAGGTCTGAGGTACTGCGGCGGCCCTGTCGCTGGGTACTGCCGGCCGATTGGCGGCCCCAGGTCTACCCGCTTCAGGCACTGCCCGCCGGCCCGCCGGATCGCCTCGGCTTGCGCGGTCGGGGCCGGCAGCGTCAGGTCACGGGTGACGATGCGGAAATCGTCGAAGCGCAGCTTGATGCCGATGGTGCGGCCGACGTAGCCCTTGCGCTGCAGGTCACTGGCCACCTGCTCGCACAGCGTGGTGAAGATCGCGCCGAGGGCCGCCTTGTCGTGGCGGGCGTGCAGGTCGCGGTCAAACGTGGTTTCGCGGCTCATCGACACGGGCTCGCTGTGCGTCACCACCGGGCGGTCGTCCCGCCCGTGGGCAGCCTGGTGCATCCACAGGCCGTGGTTGCGCCCGAAGTGCGTGACCAGCCAGTCGGGGGTGCAGGCGGCGAGTTCGCCGATGGTGTGGACGCCCAACTCGTCCAGCTTTGCCCCCGCCTTCGGCCCGATGCCATTGATGCGCCGCACTGGCAGCGGCCAGATGCGCGCCGCCACGTCGCCCGCCATCACCACGGTCAGCCCGTCCGGCTTGTCGAGGTCGCTGCAGATCTTGGCCAGCAGCTTGTTCGGCGCCAGCCCGACCGAGCACGACAGCCCGGTGGTGCGGCGCACGTTGTTCTTGATGTCCTGCGCCAGCGCCCGGGCACCGCCGAGCGGGTCGTGGCCGACGTGGTCGCGCAGGCGGGGCAGGTCGGTCAGCTCGATGTAGATCTCGTCGATGCCCCGGTCCTCGATGTCGGGCGCCAGCTCCGCGACGGCCGCCTTGAATGCCCGCGACAGGCGCCGGTATTCCTCGAAATCGGCGGGCAGCAACACCGCCTGCGGTGCCAGCGCGGCGGCCTTCATCAGCCCCATGCCGGAGTGGACACCGCGCGCGCGGGCCTCGTAGGTCGCCGTGGTGACGACGCCGCGGCCGACGTAATTGCCCAGCCGCGGCCAGTCTCCTGCGAACTCCGCTGCCCGTGCCCGGCTGCCGCCCACCACGACCGCCTGCCCGCGCAGTTCCGGCCGGCGTAGCAGCTCGACCGACGCATAGAAGGCGTCCATGTCGAGGTGCGCGACAAGGCGCGGTGGTGGCGTGGGGGTGGGCATCGAGGGAATTGTGAGGGTACTGGCGAGGACTCCACCATCGGTCGCAGACGCGGCCCGGCGGCGTCCCTAGAATGCGCCCATGATCTCTCGCGAACCCACCCTCGAACGACTGGCCACCGCGCGCCGGTTGCTGCTGGACCCGTTTGGCCTGACCGAGGCCAGCCTCACACGGGCGCTCAACACCATCTCGGCGCACCGCGTCGATGATGCCGACCTGTACTTCCAGTACACCCGCAGCGAGGGCTGGAGCCTGGAGGAGGGCATCGTCAAGAGCGGCAGTTTCAGCATCGACCAGGGCGTTGGCGTGCGCGCGGTGGCGGGCGAGAAGACGGCGTTTGCCTACTCGGACGACATCTCCGAAGCCGCGTTGCTGGACGCCGCACGCACCGTGCGCACCATCGCCGCCGCCGGCCAGAGCCGCAAGGTGAAGGTCGATACCCCGCAGCACGTCGCCTCCAGTCGCCGCCTCTACCCCGATCTGGACCCGATCTCCACGCTCGACAGCACCCAGAAGGTCGCGCTGCTGGAGCGTGTCGAGAAAATGGCCCGCGCCAAAGATCCGCGTGTGGTGCAGGTGATGGCGGGGATGGCCGGTGAATACGACGTGGTGATGGTCGCCCGCGCTGACGGCACGCTGGCGGCGGATGTGCGCCCGCTGGTGCGCGTGTCGATCACCGTGATCGCCGAGCAGAACGGGCGGCGCGAGGTCGGCTCCGCCGGTGGGGGCGGGCGCTTCGGCTTCGGCTATTTCACCGACACGCTGCTGCAGCAGTACGTGGACCAGGCCGTTCACGCGGCGCTGACGAACCTGGACAGCCGCCCGGCCCCCGCTGGCGAGATGACCGTGGTGCTCGGCTCCGGCTGGCCCGGCATCCTGCTGCACGAAGCGGTCGGCCACGGGCTGGAGGGCGACTTCAACCGCAAGGGGTCGAGCACCTTCGCCGGCCGCATTGGCGAGCGCGTCGCGGCCAAGGGCGTGACCGTGCTGGACGACGGCACCATCGCCGACCGCCGCGGCTCGCTCAACATTGACGACGAAGGCCACGCCAGCCAGAAGAACGTGCTGATCGAGGACGGCATCCTGAAGGGCTATATCCAGGATGCGATGAACGCCCGCCTGATGAAGACCGCGCCCACCGGCAACGGCCGCCGCGAGAGCTACGCCCATGTGCCGATGCCGCGCATGACCAACACCTACATGCTGGCCGGCGACAAGACCCCCGAGGAGATCATCGCCTCGATCGACCGCGGCCTCTACGCCAGCAACTTCGGTGGCGGGCAGGTGGACATCACCAGCGGCAAGTTCGTGTTCTCGGCCAGCGAGGCGTATTGGGTCGAGAAGGGCAAGATCCTCTACCCGGTCAAGGGCGCGACGCTGATCGGCAACGGCCCGGACGCGATGAACCGCGTGTCGATGATCGGCAACGACCTGGCGCTCGACTCGGGCGTGGGCACCTGCGGCAAGGATGGGCAGAGCGTGCCGGTCGGTGTCGGCCAGCCCACACTGCGCATCGACGGCCTCACCGTTGGCGGCACGGCTTGATCGGCGCGCTTGACGCCAAGCCACGCCGCCCCCTACATTTGACCCCCATGAAGCGCGCAGCCGTCTTTTTTAGCTACTTTTGGATCTCGCACCGCACCGGCGGCGGAGAGGCCCACGCGTAGCTGAACAAGCCCGCAAGCGCTCCCAAGAAACCGCCGGAACCCCCGGCGGTTTTTTTTCGCCCCGACATTTCCTTCCCCTTTCCCCTTCGACACCCACTCAGGACACCCCGACCATGAACGCCACGCACGCCGCTCCGACCGACTCCTGGTATCCGCCCGTTGACCGCACTTCGCAGACCGACGATGAAAGGATCCAGGACGTGACCCCGCTACCGCCCCCCGAACACCTGATCCGCTTCTTCCCGATCCGGGGAACGGCGGTCGAGCAACTGATTGGCAGCACCCGCCAGTCCATCCGCGACATCATGCAGGGCCGCGACGACCGGCTGCTGGTGGTGATCGGCCCGTGCTCGATCCACGACCCGGCCGCCGCGCTGGAGTACGCCCGCCGCCTGAAGCCGCTGCGCGAGCAGTACAAGGACACGCTGGAGATCGTCATGCGCGTGTACTTCGAGAAGCCGCGCACGACGGTCGGCTGGAAGGGCCTGATCAACGACCCGTACCTCGACGAGAGCTACCGCATCGACGAGGGCCTGCGCATCGCCCGGCAGTTGCTGCTGGAGATCAACCGCCTTGGGATGCCGGCGGGCAGCGAATTCCTCGACGTGATCTCGCCGCAGTACATCGGTGACCTGATCGCGTGGGGTGCCATCGGTGCGCGCACCACCGAGAGCCAGGTCCACCGTGAACTCGCGTCCGGCATCTCCGCGCCGATCGGCTTCAAGAACGGCACCGACGGCAACCTGCGCATCGCCACCGACGCGATCCAGGCGGCGGCGCGTCCGCACCACTTCCTGTCGGTCCACAAGAACGGGCAGGTCGCCATCGTCGAGACCAAGGGCAACACCGACTGCCACGTCATCCTGCGCGGTGGCAAGGCGCCCAACTACGACGCCGCCAGCGTGGCCGCCGCCTGCAAGGATCTCGACGCGGCCAAGCTGCCCGCCACGCTGATGGTGGACTGCAGCCACGCCAACAGCAGCAAGCAGCATGAGCGCCAGGTGGTGGTCGCCCGCGACATCGCCGACCAGATCGCCAGTGGCAGCCGCAGCGTGTTCGGCGTGATGGTGGAAAGCCACCTCAAGGCCGGCGCGCAGAAGTTCAGCGCCGGCAAAGACGACCCGTCACAGCTCGCCTACGGCCAGAGCATCACCGACGCCTGCATCGGCTGGGACGACTCCGAGGCCGTGCTGGCGGTGCTGAGTCAGGCGGTCAAGGCTCGGCGCGGCTGAGGCGCTCGCTCTTCCAGTACACGTCGTCGCCGCCCAGCCCGTCCAGGTTGGCCCGGTTCAGCACCCGGGCCAGCACGAACAGCAGGTCCGACAGCCGGTTCAGGTATTGGCGCGGCGCGGCGTTGACCCCTTGCGGCTCCTGCGCCGTCAGCGTCACGACGGCGCGCTCGGCCCGGCGGGCAATCGTGCGGGCGACGTGGGCGATGGCGGCGCTGCGGGTGCCGGCTGGCAGGATGAACTCCTGCAGGCGGGGCAGGGTCGCGTTGTGCGTCGCCAGCGCCTCGTCCAGCCGCAGCACGGCGTCGTCCTTCAGCAGCGTGTAGCCGGGGATGCACAGCTCGCCGCCGAGGTTGAACAGCTCGTGCTGGATGACCACCAGCAGCTCGCGCACGTCCGCCGGCAGTGGCTCGGCCAGCAGCACGCCGAGTTGCGAGTTGAGTTCGTCCACGTCGCCCATCGCGGCGATGCGCAGGTGGTCTTTCGGTACGCGGGTGCCGTCTCCGAGGCCGGTGGTGCCGTCGTCGCCGGTGCGGGTGCTGATTTGAGTGAGTCGGTGTCCCATGCCGACATCGTACCTGCGGCAACCGGCACAATACCCGCCATACCTGCATCGAACGGCCTGTCCATGACCACACCCCAAGACCTCAACGACGCCGAGATCGGCGAACTCGACGACCTGCTCGCCGCCATTCCCCAGCCGCTGGATGCGCTGGATGTGGTGATGCTCGATGGCTATCTTTGCGGCGTGCTGTCGCAGCCGGTCGCCATCGACATCGCCGACTGGCTGCCGCCGGCCTGTGACTGGAATCTGGGCGAGGGCGGTCAGGTACTCACGCCCGACACCCCGGGATGGCACTCCGCCAAGCACGAGCGCCTGATGGCCCTGGTCCAGCGCCGCCATGACGCGATCCACCGGGCGATGGTCGAGGACGAATGGTTCGACCCCGTGGTCATGCAGCCGCTCGACGATGATGACCAGCCGCTCACTGGTCGTGCCGAGATCGAAGGTGCGCTGGCCCCGTGGGTCACGGGCTACGAGCACGCGCTGAACCATTTTCCCGCGCTGGAAGAGCTGGGCCACACCGATCTGTCCGACCTGCTGGCCTGTCTGCGCCGCCACCTGCCGGAGCAGAGCGAGGAAGAGCAGGCCTACACCAAGGCGCTTGACGAGGAACAGCCGCTCAAGTCACTCGACGCAGCGATCGAGGATCTTGTGGCCACTGTCATCGACCTGGCCACCATCGGCCGCACGCAGCGCCTGAAGGTGCCCACCGTGCGCCGTGGCATGCCGAAGGTCGGCCGCAACGAACCTTGCCCCTGCGGCAGTGGCCGCAAGTTCAAGCTCTGCCACGGCCGCGATCAAAGTTGATTTGCATCAAGCCGCGGCTGAACGTTCGCTGACAGACTTCTGCTCATCCCCAGGACACTAGGAGAACGGTCATGAAGATTCTGGTTGCAGTCGATGGCAGCGAGTTCACCCGGCGCATGGTTGCCTACTGGGCGGCCCACGAGGAGTGGCTCGGCCCGCAGCACAGCTATACGGTGCTGACCGTGGTGCAGCCGATCCCGCCCCGCGCGGCGGCGGTGCTGGACCGCGAATTGCTGCATTCCTACTACGCCGACGAGGGTGAAAAGGCGTTCCATCCGCTGCGCATCTTCCTCGACAAGCAGGGGCTCAAAGCCACCTATCTGAGCAAGACCGGGCACGTGGCGGAAACCATCGCCAAGAGCGCCACCGAGGGCGATTTCGACCTGCTCATGATGGGCTCTCATGGGCATTCGGAACTTGGCAATCTGGTGCTCGGCTCGGTCGCCACCCGGGTGATGGCGCACTGCAAGACGCCCGTGCTGCTCGTGCGCTGAATTCAACGCTTTTGGGACGGCGCCTTGGCTGGGGTCGGGTGGGCCGAGGGGCGGGGCACCGATTTGTCCTGGGGGTCCATGCTCATGTCCAGGCCGAAGGCGGTGCCGTAGTCGGCGAAGTCTTCGGCCTTGCGCCGCTCGGCGGCGCGTCGGGATCTGCCTGTGAACCAGGTAGACCAGTGGAACCAGCTGCTCAGGGTGCGTCGTTCTGCCATCATTGTCTTTCTCCCACTGCCGGTTCAGGTGCCCTCATCCACCGAACCTCCTGCAGAGTGTCCAGGTCGTGTCGCGGGCCGCCGTGGTCATTCACGTTGCGGGCCGGCCCGTCCCGCCTCCACGCGAAACCGCGCTTGCGTGTGCAGCGCCGAGTGCGCGAGAACCGGGAAACCTGTAGCTCTTGCGACACAGTGTAGCGAGCGGTCTGTGACATCCACCTGCATATATCCCCTTTCGTCACTGCGGGCGTGCAGGATGTCCACGTTGCTGCGGCGTATCAGCGACATCAGGCTTTCCGGCAGGCCGGCGGTTGTCAGCGATGAAGTGACGAACTCGCTCGCCACCACCGTCGCCTGTGGATCGCGGGGGGTCGCCCGCAGTCGTGCGGCCACATGGCGGTGTACGTCACCACCGAGGAACACCACGTTCTCCAGCCGGTGCCTCTCGATGTGGGCCAGCAGCCTGGCGCGGGCGGCGGGGTAGCCGTCCCAGCCGTCGCTGTAGACCATCGGCTTGCCGTCCGGGCCAGGCACGCCCCACGGACTCACCTGCGTGGCCTGGCCGATCAGCTTCCAGCGGGTATCCGCGCTGCGCAGGCCCTCCTGCAGCCAGTGTTCCTGGTCTGCGCCCAGCATGGTGCCGTGGTTGTCGGCAAGGGCGCGGCACCGCCAGCGCACATGGCCGCCCGCCACATGGCCGCCGTTGCAGACCTGCGGGCTGCGGTATTGCCGCCCATCGAGCATCCACAGATCCGCCAACCGCCCCCAGCGGAAGCGGTCGTGCATGCGCAGACCATGCGGCCCTGGCAACTGGTCCAGCGCCAGTGGCTGGTGCTCGAAGTAAGCCTGGTAAGCCGCTGCTCGCATCTGCACGAAGGCTTCGGGTGACAGCTCATCTTCGTCGCCAAACGTGCCTGCGTAGTCGTTGCGCACTTCGTGGTCATCCCAGGCCAGGATCCAGGGGTGCGCGGCATGGCAGGCCTGCAGATCCGGATCGCGTTTGTAGGTTGCGTAGCGGGCCCGGAATTCATCCAGCGTGCAGGGTGATTCGGCCTCGTGCGAGCGCAGGCGGAAGCGCCGGTTACTGGAATCGTAGATGTAGTCGCCAACGAAGACCACCGCGTCCAGATCCTGTTCGGCGATCTCGCGGTGCGCCGTGAACCAGCCTTGTTCGTAGTGCTGGCAGGACGCCAGTGCCAGCCGGAGCCGGCCCACGGTGGCGTCCTCCGCGGGCGCGGTGCGGGTACGGCCGACCGGACTGGCCACACCACCGGCCAGGAAACGGTACCAATAGCGCCGTGCCGGCCGCAAGTGGTTGACCAACACCCGGACGCTGTGCGCTTGCGCCGGATCGGCCAGTACCGTGCCGCTGCGCACGAGCCGGGTGAACGTTTCGTCTTCCGCTACCTGCCACGTCAGTGGCAGCAGTGCCCGTGGCAAGCCGCCATCGGGTTGCGCCGGATCGACCATCAGGCGCGTCCACAACACCACGCTCTGCGGGCGCGGCTGGCCGCTGGCGACACCCAGCGCAAACGGGTCGTTGCCAAAGCGCGGATCGGCGATGCGCTGCAGGCGGGTGTTCGGTGCGGACAGGACACGCTGGGCTGCCAGCAGTGCCGCCCAGCGTGTCAGGCTGGCCAGAGTAGAACGTCGGGATTGGATCAATTTATCGTGCAATCGCTACAAAATGCAGTCAGTTCATTGAAATTTGCTGCATGGGTTCCATGGGTTGTTTTGTGATGGATTACCATTTTTCCTTCCACCTTCGTGGGGATGTGCGGCGGTGGGTCATGTCCGTACAGTACGAACCAGTTGCTGTCACGCGGACTTTCTGGAAAGTAAAGAAATCTGAAGCCGGCGAGACGAGAGTTCGGACAACAAATCAAACGAACCCGCTCCCTGGTGCCCAGTTCCCAACGGCGTTCCTTGCGGAGCGTCTATCAACCCACCCCTAGCGGGGTGGGTTTTTTTTGTCCATGGTGTGCGCCATCGCTTGCCGAAGGTGGCCGACCAAGGCCAGCACCGTGCGCGGCACATGTGGGCTGTACGGGCGCAGGGCATACAGATATCCGCCGAACGCCCCCACGCTGCGCCAGTCCGGCAACACCTCGACCACCTCGCCCGCCGCCAAGGCCGCGCCGGCGCTGAAATCCGGCAGCAGCGCGATGCCCAGCCCCGCGATCGCGGCCTCGCGCAGCACTTCGCTGTTGTTGGCGCTGAACGGCCCGCGCACGGCCACCGTCACATGGCTGGCCTGTGTGCCTGCCGCAGCGTGTTCCTCGCGGAACTGCCAGGTCGGCGCATCGCCAGGGCGGATGTAGTGCAGGCAATCGTGCTGCGCCAGCTCGGACGGGTGCCGCGGCGTGCCGCGCTCGGCCAGATAGCCGCGGGTCGCCACCAGCACCGCCCGCGTGTCCGCCAGCCGCCACGCCACATGCGTCTCCGGCGGGTGCTCGGTGTGGCGGATCGCCAGATCGAAGCCTTCCTGCGCCAGCGAGGTGAGGCGGTCCGACAGGTTCAGCTCCAGCCGCACCTCCGGATACGCCCGCAGGAACGCCGGCAGGTGCGGCATGACCGTCTGCCGTCCCAGCGCCACCGGCATCGTCACGCGCAGCAATCCGCGTGGTTGCGCGGCCAGGTCTTTCACGCCGGAGAACCCGCGCTCGATCTGCTCGAAGGCGCTGCGCGTGCTGTCCACGAGCTGCTGCCCCGCTTCCGTCAGGCGCACGCTGCGGGTCGTGCGCTGCACCAGCGGCACGCCGGCAGAGCGCTCCAGCTCGCTGATGCGCTGGCTCATCGCCGCCTTGCTCACGCCCAGCCTTTGCGCGGCGGCGGTGTAGCTGCCCAGGTCGCCCAGCACGGTGAGCCAGTGGACGTGGGACCAGAGGTGATCGACGCGGCGGGTGTCCATGGTGGGCAGGGGCGGATGCCTTCGTTGCTGGTTTGTTCCGGGTTTGTGCGGAGGATTGTTCGGATTATTGAACAGTGTATCCAGCGACCCGGTCTGGTCACAGGGAGTGCGTGTGCCTAGACTGCGCTGCATCCCGTCCCGCATCCACAGAACACCCCACCGGAGTCCCCCCATGACCCAGCCCTACACCGACACCCGCGACATCGGCCACTACGTCCACGGCGAGCGCGTCGCCAGCACCAGTGGCCGCTCGCAAGCCGTCTTCAACCCCGCGACCGGCGCCGTGGCGCGGCAGGTCGCGCTGGCGTCGGTGGACGAGGTGAACGCCGCCGTCGCTTCCGCCAAGGCCGCGTTCCCGGCGTGGTCGGAGACGCCGCCGATCCGCCGTGCGCGGGTCATGAACAACTTCCTCGTGCTGATGAACCAGCACCGCGATGAACTCGCCGCCATGATCACCGCCGAACACGGCAAGGTCTTCACCGACGCGGTGGGCGAGGTCAGCCGCGGCATCGACATCATCGAGTTCGCCTGCGGCATCCCGCAACTGCTCAAGGGCGACTACACCGACCAGGTTTCCACCGGCATCGACAACTGGACGATGCGCCAGTCGCTGGGCGTGGTGGCCGGCATCACGCCGTTCAACTTCCCGTGCATGGTGCCGTGCTGGATGTTCCCGGTGGCGATCGCCTGCGGCAACAGCTTCATCCTCAAGCCGAGCGAGCGTGACCCGAGCGCCAGCCTGTTCATGGCCGAGCTGCTGAAGAAGGCCGGGTTGCCGGATGGGGTGTTCAACGTCGTGCAGGGCGACAAGCTCGCGGTGGACACGCTGCTGACGCACCCGGACGTGAAGGCGGTCAGCTTTGTCGGCTCGACGCCGATCGCGCAGTACATCTACGAAACCGGCGCGCACCACGGCAAGCGGGTGCAGGCGCTCGGCGGCGCGAAGAACCACATGGTCGTGATGCCCGATGCGGATGTCGATCAGGTGGTGGACGCGCTGATCGGCGCGGCGTATGGCTCGGCGGGCGAGCGGTGCATGGCGATCTCGGTGGCGGTGCTGGTGGGTGACATCGCCGACAAGGTTGTGCCGCTGGTGGCCGAGCGTGCCCGGGCGCTGAAGATCAAGAACGGCATGGAACTCGACGCCGAGATGGGGCCGATCGTCACGGCGGTGGCGCGGGACCGGATCGAGGGCTACATCGGCATCGGGGTGGAGGAGGGCGCGCAGCTCGTCGTCGATGGGCGCGGCTTCCGGCCGGCGGGGTTCGAGGACGGGTTCTGGACCGGCGGCACGCTGTTCGACCACGTCACGCCCGAGATGCGCATCTACAAGGAAGAGATCTTCGGCCCGGTGCTGGCCTGCGTGCGCGTGGCCGATTTCGCCACGGCGGTCGATCTGGTCAACGCCCACGAGTTCGGGAATGGGGTGGCCTGCTACACCAGCGACGGCGGCGTGGCCCGCGAGTTCGCGCGGCGCATCCAGGTGGGCATGGTCGGCATCAACGTGCCGATCCCGGTGCCGATGGCGTGGCACGGGTTTGGGGGCTGGAAGAAGAGCCTGTTTGGCGACATGCACGCCTATGGGGAAGAGGGGGTGCGGTTCTATACCAAGCAGAAGTCGGTGATGCAGCGGTGGCCGGCGAGCATCGCGAAGGGCGCGGAATTCGTGATGCCGACGGCGAAGTGATGCGCGGGCGGTAGTGCTGGCGAGAGGGTCGGCGCTGACAAGGCGGCCGAGGGGCGTGGGCTCCTCGGCCGTTTTTGCGTTTTCGTGATGGAATTCGCGATTTGGGGCTGCGTTGCCGATGGGCGAATGGGCGGCACACCGGCACTATGGAGGGCTGGCTGTCGGTGTA
>JBEEMX010000066.1:0-11002 GCA_041192465.1 Pseudomonadota bacterium
GAATGGCCCAGCAGCCCGACCGCATGGGGAATGGTCACCCCCCCCAGCACCAGCGGACGGCCCGCGACCAGGGCGTGCGTGTCCCAGCCCTCGCCGATCCGCAAGGCGCTCAGGTTCATGCCGACACGCTGGAGCCGCTGCCGTAGCTCGGCTTGTCCTTGTCGATCGCCGGGTGCATGTCGTCCATCCACAGCACATGGTCGGCGTAGCACTGCAGGTCGGTGGACAGGTTGGACATCGCGCCGTGCAGCCAGAATTCCTTGTGCAGCTCGGACTTGATGTAGGTGATCGCATCCTCGAAATCACCGTCACCCGCCGACAGGATCAAGCGGTCGTACACGCCTTGCGCGGCCAGCTTGATGATCAGCGTGGCAATGCCCACGTCCACACCCTTCTGCACCGAGCGGTGGAAAGGATGCGCGCAGCTTGGGCAAGTGGTATTGAGATCCTTGATGGTGTAGAGCTGGACCCGCATCTTCGGGCCGCGCGGCGCGGCCGACTTGAGCCAACTGTGGAAGGCGTTCTGGCTTTCGGTGGCTGCGTCCGGCGTCGAGTTCAGGTAGTACGACTCGTAGATCGGCCCGCCGTTGAGGCGGGTCATCTCGGCCTTGAGCTTGAGGTAGTCGAAGGGGCGGTTGCGGCCATAGTTGAACAGGTAGGCCCCGTCCACGATCCATACGGTTTTCATGGTGTTGTTGTCCGGAAATAGGAGGAAATCAAGTCAGGAAGGAAAGTCAAGCAAGGAAGACACAGCGACCGCGACATCCCGCGGTCAGGGGATTCCATTTAAGCCTTTCATCAGCCTCTCGGCGAGGACAAAGTCCTCGGGCCAGGTGACTTTCAGATTGGTGAGATCCCCAAGTATCAATTTCGGCGCATGCCCGAGCGCTTCGATGGCGCTGGACTCGTCCGTGACAGCATCGCCTGCCATGCGCAAGGCGGGCAACAGCAATCCGGCACGGAACATCTGGGGCGTCTGCGCGGCCCACTTGCCGGTGCGATCGACCGTCGATTGCACCCGCCCTCCCTCGGCCTGCTTGAGCGTGTCGGCCAGCGGCAGCGCCAGCAGACCGCCCACTTCGTCGTCCAGACAGGCGTCGATCAGGCGATCGACCCAGGCTGGCTGCAACAGGCATCGGGCCGCATCATGCACCAGAACCCAATCGTGCGGCTGAACACCCCGGGCCTGCAATTCGACCAGCCCGTGCGCCACCGTCTCCGCGCGCGTGGCGCCACCGCAGCGTGCGACCCAGGCCCGTGCGCCAATATGGTCCGGCGCGGCGAATTCGAACTGCTTGTCGTCCGGCGACAGCACGACCAGCGTAGCCTCGATGCGCGCCACCTGCGCCAGCGCGGCCAGTGTGTGCGCCACCATGGCCCGACCGGCGACCGACTTGTACTGCTTGGGCCCTGCGGCGCCAGCGCGCTGGCCGACGCCCGCACAAGGCACGAGGGCGTAACAACGGGGAAGGGTTCCGATCTGCATGCCCCCGATTGTCGCCGCTGCGGACCTGCGGCCTAAAATCGCCGCCGACCTCGCTGACCGCTCCGCCGCTTCTCCCCACACCATGCCCATGCAGCTCCCCAAGATTGCCCCCGGCCACCGCTACACGCTGCCTCGCCCGCTCGGATCGGCCGACGCGCTGCTGCTGGCCCGGTTCGCGCAACAGCACAAGGCGGCCGGAAAGATGCTCGGAGTAGTCACGGCCGAACCCGCCGACGTGCAGCGCCTGCCCGATGAGCTGGCCTTTTTCGCGCCCGAGTTGCGCGTGGCCGTGTTCCCGGACTGGGAGACGCTGCCCTATGACACCTTCAGCCCGCACCAGGACCTGATCTCCGAGCGGCTGGCCACACTCTGGCGCATCCGCTCGGGCGAGGTCGATGTCGTGCTGCTGCCGGCGACCACTGCGCTGACGCGGCTGGCACCGCCGTCCTTCATGGCCGGCTACACCTTCCACTTCAAGCAAAAGCAGAAGCTGGACGAAGCGGGCCTGAAGGCGCAGCTCACGCTCGCCGGCTACCAACACGTCAGCCAGGTGGTGTCGCCGGGTGAATACGCCGTGCGCGGCGGGCTGATCGACCTGTTCCCGATGGGGTCGGTGGTGCCGTACCGCGTGGACCTGTTCGACAACGAGGTCGACTCGATCCGCGTGTTCGACCCCGACAGCCAGCGCAGCCTCTACCCGGTGCCGGAAGTGCGGCTGCTGCCTGGGCGTGAATTCCCGATGGACGAGCGTGCCCGCCAGGATTTCCGGGCCCGCTGGCGCGAACGCATGGACGGCGATCCAAGCCGGGCGCGCCTCTACAAGGACATCGCCCAGGGCATCGTCGGCGGTGGCATCGAGTACTTCCTGCCGCTGTTCTTCGACGAGACGGCCAGCATCTTCGACTACCTCGGCCCGAACGCCGTGCTCGCGCTGCACGGCGAGGTCAACGAGGTGCTGGAGCGTTTCTGGACCGAGACCCGCGAGCGCCACCGCTTCCTGCAGCACGACCCCGAGCGGCCGATCCTGCCGCCCGAAGAGCTGTACCTGAAGCTGGAAGAGTTTTTCACGTGCTGCAACGCCCACGCCCAGTTGTCGATCCGCGGCAATGAGGCCGTGGACTGGGCACGTCCGCTGCCCGATCTGGGCATCGAGCGTGGTGGCCAGGATCCACTGTGCAAGCTGGAAGCCCACCTCGCCCGCACGGCACGCAGCCAAGGCGAGGCGCGCTCCGCCACCCGTGTGCTCATCGTCGCCGAGAGTGCGGGGCGGCGTGAAAGCATCCTCGAACTGCTGCGTGACCACCGCCTGGAACCCGCGTCGGTCGAGTCGCTCGCCGCATTCCTCACCAGCGATCACCGCTACGCGATCACCACGTCGCCGCTGTCGTCCGGCTTCTTCTGGACCGACGAACACGTCCAGCTCGTCACCGAGACGGAGCTGTTCGACAGCGCCCCGACCACGCGCCGCCGCCGTCGCCAGGAGGCCACCAGCGATGTCGAGGCGCTGATCAAGGATCTGTCAGAACTGAAGGTCGGCGATCCGGTGGTCCACGCAAACCATGGCATCGGGCGCTACCAGGGCCTGATCGGCATCGACCTCGGCGAAGGCCCGACCGAATTCCTGCACCTCGAATACGCCGACAAGGCGACGCTGTACGTGCCGGTGTCGCAGCTCCACCTCATCAGCCGCTACACCGGCGTCAGCGCGGACGAGGCGCCGCTGCACCGCCTCGGCTCCGGCCAGTGGGAAAAGGCCAAGCGCAAGGCGGCCGAGCAGGTACGCGATGCCGCAGCCGAGCTGCTCAATCTCTACGCCCGCCGCGCCGCCCGCGAAGGCCACCCCTTCCGCTACTCGGCACAGGACTACGAGGCCTTCGCCGCCAGCTTCGGCTTCGAGGAAACCGCCGACCAGAACGCCGCAATCCACGCGGTCATCCAGGACATGATCAGCCCGCGCCCGATGGACCGGCTGGTCTGCGGCGACGTGGGCTTCGGCAAGACCGAGGTGGCGCTGCGGGCTGCCTTTGTCGCGGTGACGGGCGGCAAGCAGGTCGCGATCCTGGCCCCGACCACCCTGCTGGCCGAGCAGCACCACCAGACGCTGGTGGACCGCTTCGCGCAGTGGCCGGTGAAGATCGCCGAGATGAGCCGGTTCCGCTCGCCGAAGGAGGTCAAGGCCGCCATGGAAGGGCTGGCCAATGGCACGGTGGACATCGTGGTCGGCACGCACAAGCTGCTCAGCCCGGACACCAAGTTCAAGAACTTGGGGCTGCTGGTCATCGACGAGGAGCACCGTTTCGGGGTGCGCCACAAGGAGCAGATGAAGGCAATGCGCGCCGAGGTGGACGTGCTGACGCTGACCGCCACGCCGATCCCGCGCACGCTGGGCATGGCGCTCGAAGGGCTGCGCGACCTGTCGGTGATCGCGACCGCGCCGCAGCGGCGGCTGGCGATCAAGACCTTCGTGCGCAACGAGAACAAGGGGACGATCCGCGAGGCCGTGCTGCGCGAGCTGAAGCGCGGCGGGCAGGTGTATTTCCTGCACAACGAGGTGGACACGATCGAGAACCGCCGCCAGTCGCTGCAGGAGCTGATCCCGGAAGCGCGCATCGGCGTCGCCCACGGCCAGATGCCCGAGCGCGAGCTGGAGCGGGTGATGCGCGACTTCGTGGCGCAGCGCCACAACGTGCTGCTGTGCTCGACCATCATCGAGACCGGCATTGATGTGCCGACCGCCAACACGATCCTCATGGCGCGGGCGGACAAGTTCGGGCTGGCGCAGTTGCACCAACTCCGGGGGCGCGTCGGCCGCAGCCACCACCAGGCCTATGCCTACCTGCTGGTGCCCGACATCGAAAGTCTCACCAAGCAGGCCCAGCAGCGGCTCGATGCGATCCAGAGCATGGAAGAACTCGGCTCGGGCTTCTACCTCGCCATGCACGACCTGGAGATCCGCGGCGCAGGCGAAGTGCTCGGCGACCACCAGAGCGGCAACATGATGGAGGTGGGATTCCAGCTCTACAACGAGATGCTTTCGGAAGCCGTGCGGGCCCTCAAGGCGGGCAAGGAACCGGATCTGCTCTCGCCCACCGGCTTCTTCGGCGCCACGACGGACGTGAACCTGCACGCACCGGCGCTGCTGCCCGACGCCTATTGCCCGGATGTGCAGGTGCGCCTGAACCTCTACAAGCGCCTGGCCACGGCAGACAAGGCCGACAAGATCGACACGATGCTCGAAGAGTGCGTGGACCGCTTCGGCAAGTTGCCTGCCCAGGGACAGGCGCTGTTCGACCTGCACCGCCTGCGCGTGCAGGCCAAGCCGTATGGGGTCAGCAAGATCGACGCCGGGCCGGCGGTGATCACCATCCACTTCCGCCCGAATCCGCCGATCGACCCGATGCGCATCATCGACCTGGTGCAGAAGAACCGGAACGTGAAGCTCGCCGGCAACGACAAGCTGCGCATCGAGCGGGCCTATCCGGACGCGAAGGACCGGGCGCAGTACGTGCGGGATGTGCTGCGGGCACTGGGGCAGCCGTTGCCGGGCTGAAGCAGGTAGCATCGCGGCCTTTCCCGATCTGACGACCTGCCCGATGTCTGCTGCCCCCCGCGAATTTGCCCCCGGCCTGGTGATCCAGGGTTTCGAGCCGCCGCTGCGCCTGCGCGACTTCAAGCTCATCGCCTTCGACATGGACTCGACGCTGATCAACATCGAGTGCATCGACGAGATCGCCGACGCCGCCGGCCGCAAGGCCGAGGTGGCCGCGATCACCGAAGCCGCCATGCGCGGCGAAATCACCGATTTCAAGGACAGCCTGCGGCGGCGCGTGGCGTTGCTGAAGGGCGTGCCGGCCGGGGCGCTGGACGCCGTCTACACCGAGCGACTGCGGTTGAACCCGGGTGCCGAGACGCTGCTGGCTGCCTGCCGTGACGCGGGGCTGAAGACGCTGCTGGTGTCGGGCGGGTTCACCTTCTTCGCCGACCGGGTGCGTGCGCGGCTGCAGATGGACCAGGCGCGCAGCAACCTGCTGGAAATCGTCGACGGCCACCTCACCGGCCGCGTGCTGGCACAGGACTGGGGCGACATCTGCGACGGCGAGGAGAAGCGCCGCACCGTGCTGGCGACCTGCGCGGCCATCGAGTGCTCACCGGCTCAGGCGATCGCGGTGGGGGATGGCGCCAACGACCTGCCGATGATGGGCGCCGTCGGGTTGTCGGTGGCGTTTCAGGCCAAGCCGAAGGTGCGGGCGCAGGCGATGGTGGCGATCAACGACGGTGGGCTGGACCGGCTGCTGGAGATCGTCACGGCCCGCTGAGCACCATCTGCGTGCGGATCTCGTCGCTCCAGTCGTCGAAGTCATCCGCGGTCATGCCCAGTGCGGCAAGCGCCTGGGCACCGCCGCGCTGCCACTCGCCGTGGCGGTTGCGGCCACGGTGTAGCTGGATCATCCGCTCGGCCACCACCGCCAGCGCAATGAGCAGGCTGGAGGGGCGCCGCTGCTGCGCCACATCCAGCACCCGGTAATCGTGGTGCAGGCAGACCGCTTCGACAATGTCCTCGCACACCCCCCAGGTCCGCGCCAGCGCCGCACCGACAACGGCATGGTCGGTACCGTGGCGGGCACGTTCCACCTCGGTGAACGGCCGATAACCCAGATTGGCCTCAGCCAGCGTGACGCGGTAGCTCGGCGCCTCGAAGCGTTGAAGCAGCACTGGAATCCCGATGTCACAGAACAGACCGAAGGTCTGCGCCACATCGGGTTCCACCTCGCCATGCCGGCGTGCCAGCCAAGCCATCGCCACGCTGCGCCGGTTCGCCACGTCCCAGAACCGCTCCAGTGACGGGCCATGGGCAGGCAGCACCTCGCGCAGCACCAGCGCGCTCAGCAGCGCCGTGCAGCGCGCCGGGCCGAGCCGCTCGAACGCCTGCGCCACAGTGCCCCGACCACGCCCGCGTTCCCCGCCCATCCACGGCGCATAGGCCAGCTTCAGCAGCGCCGCCGACACCGCCACGTCCGTCATCGCGGTGCGGGCGAGTTCCTCGGTGCGCGGCTGGGGGCGGCCGAGTTCGGCGCGCAGGCGCATCAGCATCTCGGGGCATGGCGGAATGCCGATGTCGGCAACGAGCGCAGACAGCATCCGCGCATCGGGCAAGGCCGACGCCACCGAGGGCGCGAGGAGGTCAGACGGAGCGGTGAGCACATGCATAGCCGCTTTTCGGCGCCGGCACTACTGTCCTGTAAGGACCGACCCCCTCGACCGTGATGCAGTACACGACCTGGATCGTGGATCTCGGCCTGCTGTTGCCATCACACGGCCATCACGACGATGCCATCGGCATCCGCCACGAGCCAGTCTCCGGGCTGCACGCGCACCCCCTGCACCTGCACCACCCCATCGACCAGCCCGGCCTGGCGCCGCTCGGTCGGTAGCGGCATGGGCGCCAGCGCGAACAGGCCCACATCGGCCGCGGCCAGTTCCGCCAGATCGCGCACGCAGCCATCGACCACGACACCAACCCAGCCATTGCGCGCCGCCGCCGCCGCGATGTTGCCGCCGATGAGCGCCCGGCGCAGCGAGCCGGCACCGTCCACCACCAGCACGCGGCCGTGGCCGGGGCTTTCCAGCAGTGCCTTGACGGAGGTGTTGTCCTCGAAGCACTTCACGGTCGTCACCGGGCCGGCAAATGCCGTGCGGCCGCCAAAGGAGCGGAACACGGGTGGCAGGATGCGGAATGCGCCGCTGGTATCGCCCTTGTGCAGGTCGCAGAGGTCACAGGTCGAGGTAGATATTGAGGTCATCGTCATGGCAGATTCAGGTGGGACAGGAACGTGGCGGCCGACTCGAAGCCAATGATGCGGCGACCGGACAGCTCGCGGCCATTTGCATCGAACAGCAGGATCGCTGGCGGCCCGAACAAACCGTAGCGGCGCATCAGTGCCTTGTCGTCGGCATTGTTGGCGGTCACGTCCACCTGCAGCAGCAGCATCTGGCCCATGCGCGCCTGCACGGCCGGATCGGTGAAGGTAAAACGCTCCATCTCCTTGCAGGACACGCACCAGTCGGCATAGAAATCGAACAGCATCGGGCGCCCCGCCGTGCGCACCGCCTCGTCCAGCTCGGTCACGGTGCGGATGCGGTGGAAGACCACGCCCGGCGCCGCTCCCTGCCCATGCCCGAACGGCAGCACCGGCCACACCATCCACGCCGCCACCGCCAGCAACAGCACGCCGAAACCGCGCTTCACCCAGACCATCCACGCCCCCGCCTTGGGCAGCAGCGACCCCGCCGACAACCCCACCAGCACCAGCGGCACGCTCATCCCGCAGGCCATGGCGAACAGCGCCACCCCGCCGAGCACCACGTCGCGCGTCTGGCTGATGTAGACCAGCGCCCCCGCCAGCGGCGCGGCCACGCACGGCCCGACGATCAGCGCCGAGACCCCGCCCATCACGAACACCCCGCCGTAGCGCCCGCCTTCGACCTGGTTGCTGGCCGTGTGCAGACGGGTCTGCCAGGACGACGGCATCTGCAATTCGTAGAAACCGAACATCGACAGCGACAGCGCCACCAGCACCAGAGCGAAGGCGCCCAGCACCCAGGGCGTCTGCAGCGCCGCGGCCAGACCTTCCCCGGCGAGGCCCGCCGCCACACCCATCGCGGTGTAGACCAGCGCCATGCCCAGCGCATAGGCCACCGACAAGGCCAGCCCGCGGCGGCGAGACCCGGCCCCGCCCTGCCCAAGGATGATCGACGACAGGATCGGCACCATCGGCAGCACGCACGGCGTGAACGACAGCAGCACCCCCGCCAGCGCAAACACCCCCGCCACCGCCCACAAGTTGCCCGAGCGCAGCACGGTGCCAAAGCGGTCGAACACCCCACCCTCCGGCGCGGCGTCGGCCGACGGCGACGGCTCCCCCGTGAGCGCATCGGCAGCCAGGATGCGCACCGTGCGCAAGCCCCCCGCCTCGGCGCGAACCTGCACCTGGTGGGCCTGCGGCGGATAGCACAAGCCCTTGTCCGCGCAACCCTGGTGCGTCACGGTCAGCGTGAACTGCGCTGGCGCAGACGGCACGGTCACCGGTACCTCCAGGCTGTCGTGGTAGACCTCCACGTCTTTCTGGAAGGTTTCGTCGAACTTGACCACCCCGGCCGGATAGGCCGGCGGTGCCAGCACGATCTCCGGCGTGGCAGCCTTCACGTCGAACCGCTCGCGGTACAGGTAATACCCCGGCGCGACCTCGAAGCGCAGCGCCAGCGTGTGGTCGTCCGCGACCCGGGCGGTGAGGCGAAACGCCTGCTCGGGATCGAGAAATGCCTCGGCAGCCCGGGTGGCTGGCACCCACGCCAGCCAGACCAGTGCGGCACACAGACACCACCACACCGCCCGCCCAAGCGGCCGCCATCCAGCACAACAATTCATCATCATTCGATCAGCGTAACCGACCTGCCATGTGTCCTGTACAAACCCGGATTTCTGCGCCGGAACGCCGGCCTGCTGCTGCCCGGTTCATGGGGCCGGCATCCCCGGGACAAGCGAGTTCGCGCGACACCGGTTCACATGCCCTCACACTGTGTTCACACTCCAGTGTGCATTTTCGCTGAAACGATCACAAAATTACGCATTTCAGGATTTCGGTTTCGTCAACATCCCTTTTGACGGAATGCATTCATTCCATGCATTTTCACGCAGAATCAGGCCGATACCAGCTTCAGCGACTAAAGTAGCGATGCGCACACTTCCCTTTCCGACCTGCCCCGTCACGCAATGAACATGCTCAAGAGCCTCTTCGGCGATCTGACCCCACTGCGTGACCGGGAGGTCTTGACCTGTGCGAGCAGCAAGAGCACAGCCAGCGACACCGAGCAGCCTGACTTCGCATCCACGGCCGTCATGGGCCACGAAGGCGCGCAGACCCATTCTCCCGAAGACGCCAACACACGCCACCACGACGACCTGCTGGTCAGTGGCTCGCCCGCGCAGGCCATGCGCACCCACTTCGCCGGGAGCCGCAAGGACACCTTCGTCCGCCAGAAGCTCATCACGATGTGCGACCCCTCGCACATGTGGGCCGCATCGGTGATACGGGCACTGGCCGACGCGAGCGGGCAGCCCATCGAGCGCCTGAGCCTGCGCGACCAGGCCAGCCTGAACTTGATGGCCACCATCGAGCGCACCACCCTGCCACGGCGCACGGACGACACGCTGAAGATCTACCACGCCGACATCCAGGCCGAAGGGGGCGATGCGGCGGAGGTGCAGATGGCGCTGATGGAACGCTCGGACCTGTCGGTGGTGATCATCGGCCCGATGGCGCCATCGGCCATCGACGACATGCTGGCCGATCTGCACAGCGCGACCTTGAGCCTGCACTGGCAATGCCGCAACCTGCTGTTCATGCTGCCGGTGGGTGCGGGCTGGATGGTGCAGAAGATCGAGCACATGGACTGGCCGGCGCAGGTGCGCATCGAGTCGATGTGCGAACCGCTGACCAGCGCCAGCGCGGTGTGGAACCGGATGCTGGCCTACTGGCAGCGCCTGCGTTCCGAACAGGCCAGCGCCCTGCACACCACCCCCGCCGCGGTCACGCCGCCCCCCGGCAGCGCACCGATGCCGCTGTCCGACGCCAGCCAACCGGGCTTCACCGCAACGCCCCCGGCGCGGCAATCGACGCTGTTTGTGGCACCTCCAGAGGCTGCCACGGCCGACGCCGATCCAGAGCCAGACACCTCGGAGCCAGGCCGGCAGCCACTGCACCCTCGGCGTGCGCTGGCAGTGCTGGATGAGCTGACCGTGCTGGACGGCCTGATCTTCGTGGCACTGGTCGATGGAAACACCGGTGTCGTCAAGGCCAGTCCTGCGCGCGGGCCGGACATCGACCGCGCGGCCATGGCCGCCGCAGAGATCTGGAAAACCCACCGCCGCACCCTGCGCCAGTTGGGGCATTCCCGCCCCGGCGATCCATTGGAAGAGATTCTGGTGACGGCCGGAAGCCGATACCATATTCTCAGGACGCTGCGCGCCCATCCAGACTTGTTCATCCTGGCCGTGCTGGACAAGCTGCGCAGCAATCTGGCGATGACGCGCTACCGCATCATGGAGGCACAGCAGGTGCTGATGTGATGCGACCCGGCTCCTACCCTAGACACCATGCTCAGTCTGAAATTCAAGCGCACCCCCACCCCCCCGCCTGACGCTGCCTGGGCCGGCCAAAGCAGCCTGCCCGCAGATCCACCGACCACCGTTCCCGTCAGTACCCGCGAACTCCGCACCCGCGCCGAGACACCCACCGCACCCCCAGTACAGACGCTGTTCTCGCGCGATTCGGTGCAGCCGCAGCAGACGGTGGCCGTGTGGGATCCATCGGGGAGTTGGCCCGGCTTCTCGATCGCCCAGCTCGCCCTGGCCGCGCATGGCCGCATCAGTGAAATTTCGCTGATGCAGGAGCAGGGCACCGAGCCGGTCGCCCTGCTGCGCAGCACGGTGCTGCCGACGCCTTCCGGGCAGTCGCT
>JBEEMX010000067.1:0-12046 GCA_041192465.1 Pseudomonadota bacterium
GCCCTTCGAATTCACCCGCACCGCGCCGAACAGTTGCAGCGGCATCGGCAGCACCGAGCGCGACGGCGCCCGCAGCGGCGAGGCCAGCAGCATCTGCGGCGTCACGGCCTCGTCGGCAAGCTGGTG
The DNA here is from genome assembly GCA_041192465.1 of Pseudomonadota bacterium. Classification (GTDB taxonomy): domain Bacteria; phylum Pseudomonadota; class Gammaproteobacteria; order Burkholderiales; family Burkholderiaceae_C; genus Sphaerotilus. The sequence continues at coordinate 127 of JBEEMX010000067.1, forward strand.
GACGAACGACGAATTCGCCCCGTTCTCCAGCAGCCGGCGCACCAGGTAGGCCAGCAAGTCGCGGTGTTCGCCGACCGGTGCGTAGATGCGCAGCGGCGGCGCGTCCGGGCGCTTCATGACCTCGCGGTAGATGCCTTCGCCCATGCCGTGCAGGCGCTGCAGCTCGAAGGGCGTGCCGTGCGCCTTGGCCATCTCCAGGATCGCGGCGATGGTGCCGGCGTTGTGGGTGGCGAACTGCGGGTAGACCTCGGGCGCGGCCAGCAGGCGCTGCGCACAGGCGAGGTAGCTCAGGTCGGTGTGGCGCTTGTCGGTCCAGACCGGGTAGCCGGCGAGGCCCAGTTCCTGCGCCCGCTTGATCTCGCCGTCCCAGTACGCGCCCTTGACCAGCCGCACCATGAACCGCAGGCCGTGGCGGCGCGCGATGGCGGTCACTTCGTCGATCACCTCGGGCGCCCGGGTCTGGTATGCCTGCACTGCCAGGCCCAGCCCCTGCCATTGCGGGAAGGTGGCCGCGACATGCGCCGCCAGCAGATCGAGCACGACCAGCGACAGCTCCAGCCGCTCGGACTCCTCGGCGTCGATGGTGAGGTTGATGTTCGCTTCGGCCGCGGCGTTCACGAGGGCCAGCAGCCGGGGCATCAGCCGCCCGGCCACGGTGGCGAACTGCGCTGGTTCGTAGCGGGCGTCGAGCGCGGAGAGCTTGATCGAGATGCCGTCGCCGTCCTCCGGCCGCGCCGGGCGACCCTTGGCGGCGATGGCGCAGATCGCGTTGGCGTAGGCACGGCCGTAGTGCAGCGCGTCGGCGTCGGTGCGGGCGCCTTCGCCGAGCATGTCGAAGCTGTGGCGGATCAGCGCGTGCTCGCGGCGGTTGGCGTCGGCGCGGGTCAGTGCTTCGCCGATCGACTGGCCGAGCACGAACTGCCGCCCGAGCAACTGGATCGCCCGCACCGTCGCGGCCACCACGGTTTTCGCCCCCAGCCGCTGCAGCAGACCGCCGCCGTTCGGCGCATCGCCGTCTTCGGGCAGCAGCTTCTTGGACAGGTGGATCGCCTGCGATGCCAGCCCGGACAGCATCGGGTGCGCCTGCCCATGCCCAGGTGCATCCGCGGCGTGACCCGAGAAATCGGCGCGGCCAAGCTGGTCGGCGGTCAGTGCGAGCCCTTCCGCACTGGAGATCGGGTACTCGCGCAGCAGCGACTCCATCGCCCAGAACGGCGCGGGCTGGCGGCGCACGGCGTCCACCCATGGCGTGCCGGTGGCGATCACGGCCGACCAGTCCACCCGACCCTGCAACTCGCCCAGCAGGCGGGTGACCTGTGCGGTTTCATCGCGCACGGGGGTGGGCAGGCGGTCGGAGAAGCTGGTGGCTGGGGTGGTGGTCATGGTGCGGAGTCTCGGCGTGGTGTTGCGCAGACCTCCAGCTTAAGCGCCATGCAAATGAATAACTCACCAATCAAAAAGCCATCGATTGGATAATGTCCAGCCATGGGCACCGACATCGACAAGATTGACAAGATCGACCGCCGCATCCTGGCGCTGCTCCAGGCGGATGGGCGCCTGTCCAACCTGAAGCTGGCCGAGGCGGTGCATCTTTCGCCCACGGCGGTGCTGGAGCGCGTGCGCCGCCTCACCCGCGACGGCTACATCCTCGGCTACGAGGCGCGGCTCGATCCGGCCAAGCTCGGTGCAGGGCTGATGGTGTTCGTCGAGGTGCTGCTCGACCGCACGGTACAGGACGTGATGGACACCTTCCGGGCGTCGGTGCAGGTGCGGCCCGAGATTCTGGAGTGCCACCTCGTCGCGGGCGGCTTCGACTACCTGCTCAAGACCCGCGTGGCCGACATGGCGGCGTACCGCGAGTTCATCGGCTCGGTGATCTGGACGCTGCCCGGCGTGCGAGAGACGCGGACCTATGTGGTGATGGAAGAGGTGAAGAACACGGCGGCGATCGCGGTGTGACCGATCCGGCGTGCCGGAGCCGGTTCAGGCCGTGTCCCGTCCGCGGCGCGTCGCCATCGTGTCCAGCAGCGCCTCCAGCCGCTGTGCTGACCAGCCATCGCGCAAGGCTCGCCGCGCCACCGCCTGCGGACTCTCCGGCGCCAGCCCGCCCAGCGGCGGATCGAGGTCGAGGTCGGTCGGAAAGGCATAGCCCTCGGCGCACGCCGCCAGCGCGCGGTCGGCCTCCTCCTCGGTCAGCGTGCCGTCTGTCCGCAGGGCCAGCAACGCGGGGTAGAGCTGCCGCGTCATCCGGTCGCGGTTGACGGTTTCCATGGCCCGCCCGAAGGCCGACGACACCTGCAGCAGATTCGCCATGCGCTGGATGTCGCTGGACCGGTTGGTGCCGGCGGCGTGCAGCAGCGCCGGGTTGAAGAACACCGCGTCGCCCTTCTTCAGCGGCAGTTGCACGCGGTGCTGTTCGAAATGGGCGCGGAAATCCTTGCGGTCGGCGACGAGGTAGCCGTGGCGGTACTTCTGCGAGTGCGGCAGGTAAAGCGTCGGCCCGCTCTCCAGCGGCATGTCCACATGCGCGACCGCCCCTTGCAGCGTCAGCATCGGCGAGAGGCGGTGGACGTGCGCGGGGTAACGCTCGGCCTGCGCGGCGGTGCAGAAACCGAGGTGGTAGTCGCGGTGCGGGGTCTGTGCCGCGCCGCCGGGGCGGACGTTGTTGACCTGTGCGGTGATCTGGTAGGCCGGGCCGAGCCACGCCTCGCTGACCAGCGCCACCATGTCGTTGGCGTAGTAGCGGGCGAACAGCGCCGGGTCGGCCAGGCAGAGTTTCTCCAGCGCGTTCCACACCCGGTCGTTGGCACCGGCCTGGGCGAAGTGGTCGCCGACCGCGCCGCGCAGCCGCTCCCGTTCGATGATCTGCTGGAAGCGGGCCGTGACGGCATCGACCACCCCCGCATCCGCAAAAGCGCCCTGCAGCACGACGATGCCCGCGCCGCGTTCCCAGACCTGCGCCCACTCGGCCATCAAGGCATCGCGCAGGGCTTCGCCTTCGACGGACAGCCGCTCGCGCAATGCGGCGCAGTCGTACACCGGCACGTCGTCTTGCCGGTGGGTGGCCAGCGGGCAGTCGGCGGGGTCGGTGCGCTGTGCCAGCACGCGCAGCAGGTCGTCGAGGTGGATGTCGGTGGTGCGCAGCAGGGCCATGCTGTCTCCTGTCGGATGGATGGGCGGACCCTGCCAGTCTACTTACTGAGCACTGAGGGACCGGTCTGACAGGACCGGTGCGCGGCGCAGGCTCAATCGACCTTGATGTTCACCGATGTCGGCTTGCCCGGTCGCATCTTGGGCAGCTCCACCTTCAGCACGCCGTTGCGGTAGCTGGCCTTGGCGTCATCGCCACGCACGGCGGCCGGCAGCGGCACCGTGCGCTGGAACGCCCCGTAAGCGCACTGCAGCACGCGCCAGCGCCCCTCGGTCGATTCCCCCTCGAACCGCTTCTCGCCACGCACCACCAGCGTGTCGCCGCTGATCTCGATGGCGAAGTTGTCCTTCTCCATGCCCGGCACCTCGATGCGCACGACCAGCCGCTGTTCGTCCTCGAACACGTCGCTTCCAAGCATGGCCCACGACTGGCCGGGGAAGTGCAGCGGGTCGTCGATCTGGGCGCGCTCCGGCAGGGCGGTCTGCTCGCCCGGCTTGAAGCGGGTCAGTGCGCCGGCCGCCGTGTGGCGCAGGCGGTCCCAGCCCTCGGACACCGAGCCCCAGAACGTGCCGAAACCCTCGCGGAGTTCATCGATCTTGATCATGGTCAGCCTTCCTTTGCGGTGGGCAAGGCGGCGCCCTGCCACGGATAGGACGTGCGGTTGTTCACGCCAAGTTCAAGGGCCGTGCATCCCATTCACGCCTCCCGTGCGCCGAAAATCGCTGTGCCGATGCGCACCACCGTCGCCCCTTCGGCCACGGCCGCCTCCAGATCCGCGCTCATGCCCATCGACAGCGTGTCCAGCGCCAGGCCCTCGGCGTTGAGCTGGTCGAACAGAAGACGCAAGGCGCGGTGTGGCGCGCGCTGGGCGTCGAGCGTGTCGGCTGGCTCGGGGATCGACATCAGCCCGCGTAGCCTGAGCCTCGGCAATGCGGTGACCGCGTGGGCCAGGGCCGGCACGTCGGCCGGGGCCACGCCGCTCTTGCTGTCCTCGCCGCTGATGTTGACCTGCAAACACACGTTCAGCGGCGGCAGGTGGTCGGGGCGCTGCTCGCTCAGGCGCTGCGCGGTCTTCAGGCGATCGACGCTGTGGACCCAGTCGAAGGCTTCGGCGACGGCGCGGGTCTTGTTGCTCTGCAGCGGCCCGATCAGGTGCCACTGCAACACGGCACGCAGATCGGCCAGCGCGGCGATCTTGTCCAGCCCTTCCTGCACATAGTTTTCGCCGAAGGCACAGAGTCCGGCCGCGTGTGCCTGGCGCACCGCCTCGGCTGTTTGCCGCTTGCTCACCGCCAGCAGCGCCACCGCGTCACCGGGACGCCGTGCCGCGAAACAAGCCTGATTTCGCCGCGTTTGTGTGGCTTGTACGTTGTCGGAGATGGTCGTCATAATCGTCGAGATCGAAGTTTTCACTTTTTGCCACGTTTTCTTCGGGAAAATCGGTGTATTGACCGCCAGGTCCGAGGAGCCATTGCATGGATATCACACAGCTACTGACGTTTGCGGTTCGTAACAAGGCGTCAGACTTGCATCTGTCCGCGGGCATGCCGCCCATGATCCGCGTGCACGGCGATGTCCGCCGCCTCAACGTCGATCCGCTGCCCCACAAGCGCATCCACGAGATGGTCTACGACGTGATGAACGACTCGCAGCGCAAGAGCTACGAGGAGAGCATGGAGTGCGATTTTTCCTTTGAGATTCAAGGGCTTTCACGGTTTCGGGTCAATGCGTTCAACCAGAACCGGGGCGCCGGCGCGGTCTTCCGGACCATCCCGAGCAAGATCCTGACGCTCGAAGACCTCAATGCGCCCAAGGTGTTTGGCGAACTCGCGCTGAAACCCCGTGGACTGGTGCTGGTGACAGGTCCGACCGGCTCCGGCAAGTCCACGACGCTGGCGGCGATGGTGAATCACCTCAACGAGTCGGAATATGGCCATATTCTGACGGTCGAGGATCCAATCGAGTTTGTCCACGAATCCAAGAAATGTCTGGTGAACCAGCGCGAGGTGTTCACGCAGACCAAGTCGTTCGCCGCGGCGCTGCGCTCGGCCTTGCGCGAAGACCCGGACGCGATCCTGGTGGGCGAATTGCGTGACCTGGAGACGATCCGGCTGGCGCTGACCGCCGCCGAAACCGGCCACCTCGTCTTCGGCACGCTGCACACGTCGAGCGCGGCCAAGACCATCGACCGGATCATCGATGTCTTCCCCGGCGACGAGAAGGACATGGTCCGCGCGATGCTGTCGGAGTCGCTGATGGCGGTGATCTCGCAGACGCTGTGCAAGAACCGCGACGGCACCGGCCGCGTCGCCGCGCACGAGATCATGCTGGGCACCCCCGCCATCCGCAACCTGATCCGCGAGGCCAAGGTCGCACAGATGTACTCCGTCATCCAGACCGGCCAGGGCCAGGGCATGCAGACGCTCGACCAGAACCTTGCCGACCTCGTGCGCCGCAGCCAGATCACGCCGGCCGAGGCCCGCTCCAAGGCCCGCTCGCCCGAGAACTTCCCCGGCTGAGGCCGTTCCACCACCGAACCCTCCCCACCATGGAACGCGACCAGGCATCCAAATTCATCAATGATCTGCTGCGCCTGCTGGTTTCGCGCGGTGGCTCCGATCTGTTCCTCACCTGCGACTTCCCGCCGGCCGTCAAGGTCGATGGCAAGGTCGTCAAGGTCTCCCCGCAGCCGCTCTCCAGCCAGCACACGATGGCGCTGGCGCGCTCGGTCATGAACGACAAGCAGTCGGCCGAGTTCGAGCGCACCAAGGAGTGCAACTTTGCCATCTCGCCGCAGGGCATCGGGCGCTTCCGGGTGAACGCTTTCGTCCAGCAAGGGCAGGTGGGCATGGTGCTGCGGACCATCCCGAAAGACCTGCCCAGCATCGACAAGCTCGGCCTGCCCAGCATCCTCAAGGACATCACGATGTACAAGCGCGGGCTGGTCATCCTGGTCGGCGCCACGGGGTCCGGCAAGAGCACGACGCTGGCCTCGATGGTCGATTACCGCAACGAGACCGCTTGTGACCACATCATCACCATCGAGGATCCGGTCGAGTTCGTGCATCCGCACAAGAACTGCATCATCACGCAGCGCGAAGTCGGCATCGACACGCTGACCTGGGATGCCGCCCTCAAGAACACCCTGCGCCAGGCCCCGGACGTGATCCTGATGGGCGAGATCCGCGACCGCGAGACCATGCAGCATGCTGTGGCGTTCGCCGAAACGGGCCACCTCTGCATGGCCACGCTGCACGCCAATAGCGCCAACCAGGCCCTGGACCGTATCGTCAACTTCTTCCCCGAGGAGCGGCGCGACCAGTTGCTGATGGACCTGTCGCTCAACCTGAAGGCGATGGTGTCGCAGCGGCTCATCCCGCGCGAGGACGGGGCGGGGCGCATGGCCGCCGTCGAGATCCTGCTCAACACCCCCTTCATTTCCGACCTGATCTTCAAGGGTGAGGTGTCGGCCATCAAGGAAGTGATGAAGAAGGGCCGCGAGCACGGGATGCAGACGTTTGACCAGGCCCTGTTCGATCTGTTCGAGGGCTACTACATTACGGCGGCCGACGCGCTGCGCAACGCCGATTCGGTGAATGACCTGCGGCTGCAGATCAAGCTCAACAGCATGCGTGCGCGCACCGGGGCGCCCACCGAAACCGGTGGCCTGAAGATCGTCTGACCCTCGACCTCGACCCTTTACCCTCGACATGTCCAAGACCTACGACTCCGTTCCCGCCCGCGATGTGGCGTTCATCGGCCTCGGTGTGATGGGCGGCCCGATGGCCGGCCACCTCGCCCGCGCCGGCCACCGCGTCACCGTCTACAACCGCACCGCCGCCCGCGCTGAAGCCTGGGTCACGCAGCACGCGGCTGAAGGGCTGTCCGCCGCGATGGCGCTGACACCGTGTGAAGCGGCGCAGCACGCCGACATCGTCTTCCTGTGCGTCGGCAACGACGAGGATCTGCGCTCGGTCGTGCTGGGGGCGGACGGCGCGCTCGCCGGTCTGCGCACCGGTGGCCTGCTGGTGGACCACACCACCGCCTCGGCGGATGTGGCGCGCGAGCTGGCGGCGCTGGTCGCGGCCCAAGGGGGCCAGTTCATCGACGCGCCGGTGTCGGGTGGTCAGGCGGGTGCGGTCAACGGCCTGCTGACCGTCATGTGCGGTGGCGACACGGCGGCGTTCGAGAGGGTGAAGCCGGTGGCGATGGCGTTTTCGCGCGCCGTCACCCTGCTGGGCGAGAGCGGCGCCGGTCAGCTCGCCAAGATGGTCAACCAGATCTGCATCGCCGGGCTGGTGCAGGGCCTGTCGGAGGCGATCGCCTTCGGGCAGAACGCCGGGCTGGACATGCAGCAGGTGCTCGACGTGATCGGCAAGGGCGCGGCGCAGAGCTGGCAGATGGACAACCGCGGCAAGACGATGGTGAACGGCCAGTTCGACTTCGGCTTCGCGGTGGACTGGATGCGCAAGGATCTCGGGCTGGTGCTGGACGAGGCGCGCCGCAATGGTTCGCGGCTGCCTGTGACGGCGCTGGTGGACCAGTTCTATGCCGAGGTGCAGGCGCTGGGCGGACAGCGTTGGGACACGTCCAGCCTGATCAAGCGCCTGCGCTGACCTGCTTGGGTCAATGTCCCTTGATGTTCTTGAGCTGCTCGGGCGTGATCACCTCGACCAGCCGCACCACCTTCGCCACGCCTGGCACCGCCCGCGCCAGCCCGATGGCGCGGCTGGCCTCTTCCTCGGTCACACGGCCCATCAGGTAAACGACGCCCCGCTCGGCCACGACCGTGAATGCATTGGTTGACAGTCCGGCCGTATCGACGAAGGTGGCCTTGATCTTGCCGACCAGCAACAGATCGCGTGAGCGGTCGCTGGTGGAGGTTGGCCACATCACGGCCAGGTCGTTGACCACCGACTTCACACCGTCGATCTTGTGGACGGCGGCCTCGATGGTGGACTTGTCCGCCTCGTTGTAGACCTCGCCGGTCAGCAGCACCTGGCGCTGGTAGCTGGTGACGTTGACGTGCGAGCGTTCGCCGGCCGTGGTGCGGATGCGCTGGCTGGCCTTCAGTTCGATGGTCTCGTCTTCGAGCTGCACACCCGAGCTGCGCCGATCCGTCACGACCATCGCGCTGCCCATGGCCGCGCCACCCACCAGCAGCGGCGCACAGCCGGCCAGCGAGGTACACAGCAAGGCAGCGCCGATCAGGGCGGCCAGCGGGGTGTTGAGGCGGAAATTGTTCAGCAGGGTCATCGGGTCATTCTCCAAGCAGTGAGACATCGACCGCGTCGCACAGGCAGTGAATCACCAGCAGGTGGACCTCCTGGATGCGCGCCGTGCGGTCATGGGGAACGCAGATGTGGATGTCGCCTTCATGCAGCACGGCATTGACCTTGCCGCCGCCCTTGCCGGTGAGCGCCACGACGACCATGTCCTTCTGGTGCGCGGCGTCGATCGCTTCGAGGATGTTGGCCGAGTTGCCGCTGGTGGTGATGGCCAGCAGCACATCGCCCGGCTGGCCCAGCGCCTGGACCTGCTTGGCGTAGATCTGGTCGAAGGCGTAGTCGTTGCCGATCGCCGTCAGGATGGAGGTGTCGGTGGACATCGACAGCGCGGCCAGGCCCGGACGCTCGCGCTCGAAGCGGCCGACGAACTCGGCGGCGAAATGCTGCGCATCCCCGGCGGAGCCTCCGTTGCCGCACGCGAGCACCTTGCAGCCCGAGGTGATGGCATTCAGCAGCACCAGAGCCGCTTCGCTCACGGGGCGCGTGAGCACCTCCGCCGCGGCGTATTTCAGGTCGGCGCTGTCGAAAAACTGTTGTTGTATGCGTTGCTCAAGCATGGCCGATGATATTCCAGCTTTCAACCCGCATCGAAGGCCGCGACCAGCCAGGTCAGGTCATCGCCGTCGATGGCGACCACGTCGAACCGGCAGGGCGGCCAGACCCGGCAGTGGCGCTGCAGGTAGTGGCGCGCGGCGAAGATGATCCGCATCTGCTTGGACCGCGTCACGCTGGCGGCCGCACCGCCGTGGTCGAACCGGGCGCGCTGGCGGACTTCGACGAACACCAGTGTGCCGTCGCGGTCCCGGTCCCGCATGATCAGATCCACTTCGCCGGCGCGGGCGGAGGGTCCGGCGGCGACCCGATAATTGCGTTGCACCAGCACCAGTCCCTGCTGCTGCAGGTGCGCCAAGGCGCGTTCCTCGCCGGCGTCGCCGATGTCCTTTCTGTCACTGCCCTTGTCACCGCGATTGCTGCCCGTGAGCCTCGATACCATTGTTTCCCCCCTGATCCTGCAAGCCGCCAGCGCGGCAGCGGGGCACCAGCAGCATCCCGCCTCGGCACTGTATGTCGTGGCCACCCCGATCGGCAACATGGCCGACATGAGCCTGCGTGCCATCCACGTGCTGTCGCTGGTGGACGCCGTGGCCTGCGAGGACACGCGGGTCAGCGCCGGCCTGCTGCAGCGCCTGGGGCTGCACCGCCCGCTGATCGCCCTGCACGAGCACAACGAGGAATCCGCCGCCCCGCTGGTGATCGAACGCCTGGCCCGCGGCGAGCGCGTGGCGTACGTCAGCGACGCGGGGACGCCGGCCATCTCCGATCCCGGCGCGCGGCTGGTGGCGGCGGTGCGGGCGGCGGGTTTCCGCGTGGTCCCGCTGCCGGGGGCCAGCAGCGTGGTGACGGCGCTCAGTGCGGCGGGCGATGTGGCCGGCGGCGGGTTCCGCTTCGTCGGCTTCGTGTCGCCCAAGGCGGCTGCGCGTGGGCAGGATCTGCGCCAGCTTGGGGCTGATCCCGGGACGTGTGTGCTGTTCGAGGCGCCGCACCGCATCGAGGCGCTGGCCGATGCGCTGGCGGAGGTGCTGCCCGCGCGGCGGCTGACCGTCTGCCGTGAGCTGACCAAGCAGTTCGAGGACATCCACACGCTGGACTGCACTGCGTTCCCCGCCTGGCTGGCCGCCGACGCGGACCACCGGCGCGGTGAGTTCGTGCTGGTGCTGCACGCCCGCGGGGCGAGCGAGGCGGCACCAGCGGATGCCGACACGGTGTCGACCGACCACCTGCTGCGCACGCTGATGGCCGAACTTCCCCTCAAACAGGCGGTGTCGCTGACAGCCCAGGTGACGGGCGGCGCACGCAACGCCCTGTACGAGCAGGCGCTGGAGCTGCGTCACCAGGCCGGAAATGCGCATGAAACGCCAGAATCCCGGGGCCATGCGGCGCCGATCGATCTGCCACCGACGCGATTGCCGGACCGGCGCGGCCGGGTGCGGCGTTGATACCGCTTGGTATTTCCCGCGCTGCCGCCCCAGAATAGGGCGGAATCATCGATCGATTTTGCTTGCGTCGGGGGACGTTCGGTCATGCTGGACATGGAACAAGAACCGCGAGATTCTCGCCACGGTGGCACGGTGTGGCCCTCCTGGCTGCGGTGGCTGGTGGCGGTGGTGGTGGGCTGTGCGCTGCTGGCCAGTCTGTCGATCGCGCTGTCGTGTCGTGCAGTCGGCATGGCCACGCTCTGGTATGCCAATGCGTTCGGGGCGTGCTGCCTGCTGGTGGCGGGTCGCCCGCGCTGGCGATCGACGCTGGCCGCGCTGGCGGCTGGACTGCTGGTTGCCAATGGCGTGGCCGGCGCGGATCTGCGGTCGGCCGTCTTGTACGCCGTGCCGAACCTGGGCGAGATGGTCTTGGGCGGCTGGCTGCTGGCCCGCCACCCGGACTGGCGCCAGATCCACCGCAGTCCGCGGGCAGGCTGGCGGGTCTGGTGGCGGGCGGTGCTGTTGCCGGCGCTGCTGGGTGCGACCCTGGCGGTGCCTCTGCTGGGCGCGACGGGGGTGGCCCCGCAGTCCACCACGAACCTCTGGCTGACCTGGTTCGAAGGCAGCCTGATCGGCACGGCGGCCGTCCTGCCGCTGGGGCTGGCGCTGGCGGCGCGCAGCACCTGCGCCGATGCCCTGGTGCGCACGCTGCTCGGCGTCCCGTCGCTGGGCCTGATGGTGCTGTCCGTCGGCACGGCGGTGTTCGCCTTGCCGTACCTGCCGTTTCCCTTTGTCTACCTGGGACTCCCTATCCTGCTGGCGGCCGTGCGCCAGCCGTATGTCCACGTTGCACTGCAGGTCTGGCTGGTCTCGCTCGCCGTGGGCGCGACGATCTCGCGCGGCGGCCTGGATCTTCCGCAGGTCAGTGGTGACTGGCAGACCCTGCTGTTGCACCTGCCCTTGCTCGCCGCGCTGTTGCCGCCGCTGCTGCTGGCTGCGGCGATGGAGTCGGCGCGTGGGCGCCAGCGTGCGCTGGAGCGTGAACGTGAACGGCTGAGGCAGCTCTACGAGCGCACGCCCGCCATGCTGCACTCCATCGACGGCGATGGCCGCATCGTGGCCGTCAGCCAGCGCTGGCTGGATCACCTGGGATACCTCGCCGACGAGGTCGTCGGCCGCCGGGCGACGGATTTCCTGGACGAACCTTCGCGCCGGCGCATCGTGGGGGAGGTCTGGCCGAACTTCATCCGCACGGGCGAATGCCGCGACATCGAGCTGCGCATGGTGTGCCGGGACGGGCAACTCGTCGATGTGCTGCTGTCGGCCACCGGGGAGCATGACGCCCAGGGCCGCATGGCGCGCGCGCTGGCCATCGTCGAGGACGTCACCCGCAAGCGGCTGGCCGAACAGCTGGCCGTGCAGTTCCAGCGCATGTCGGTGATGCTGGCGAGCATCGGCGACGCGGTGATCGGTACCGACGAGCGCGGCTGCATCGTCAGCTTCAA
>JBEEMX010000068.1:0-12551 GCA_041192465.1 Pseudomonadota bacterium
CGCGCAGAAGCTGGGCGGGCCGGTGTGGGTCGTGAAGGCACAGATCCACGCAGGCGGCCGCGGCAAGGGCGGCGGCGTGAAGGTGGCCAAGAGCCTGGAGGATGTGCGTCGGCTGGCCGAGCAGATCCTGGGCATGCAGCTCGTGACGCACCAGACCGGTCCCGTGGGCCAGAAGGTGCGCCGGCTGTACATCGAGGACGGTGCGGACATCCAGAAGGAGTTCTACGTCTCGCTGGTGACCGACCGCCAGTCGCAGAAGGTGGCGTTCATTGCGTCGTCGGAAGGCGGGATGGACATCGAGGAAGTCGCGCATTCGACGCCCGAGAAGATCATCACCGAGGTGATCGACCCGCTGACGGGTCTGGGCGCCGAGCAGGCCGAGCGGATCGCCCGCGCGATCGGGCTGGAAGACGTGTCGATGGCGCAGGCCATTGATCTGTTCCAGAACCTGTACCGCTGCTACATGGACACGGACGCCTCGCTGGTGGAGATCAACCCGCTGAACCGCGACTCCAAGGGCGTGCTGATGGCGCTGGACGCGAAGTTCAACTTCGACGCGAACGCGCTGTTCCGCCATCCGGAGATCGTGGCCTACCGCGACCTGGACGAGGAAGATCCCGCGGAAGTCGAGGCTTCGAAGTTCGACCTGGCCTACATCAGCCTGGACGGCAACATCGGCTGTCTGGTGAACGGCGCCGGTCTGGCGATGGCGACGATGGACACCATCAAGCTGTTCGGCGGCGAGCCGGCGAACTTCCTGGACGTGGGCGGTGGCGCCACGGCCGAGAAGGTCACCGAGGCGTTCAAGATCATGCTGAAGAACCCGGAGGTCAAGGGCATCCTGGTGAACATCTTCGGCGGGATCATGAAGTGCGACACCATCGCCGAGGGCGTGATCGTGGCGTGCAAGGCGGTGAACCTGTCGGTGCCGCTGGTGGTGCGCATGAAGGGCACGAACGAGGATCTGGGCAAGAAGATGCTGGCCGAGAGCGGTCTGCCGATCATCGCGGCGGACACGATGGCCGAAGCGGCCACCGCCATCGTTGCAGCCGTCAAGTAAGGAACACAAGACATGAGCATCCTGATCAACAAGGACACCCGCGTCATCACCCAGGGCATCACGGGCAAGACGGGCCAGTACCACACGCTGGGCTGCCAGGCCTATGCGAACGGCAAGAACGCGTTCGTGGCAGGCGTGAACCCGAAGAAGGCGGGCGAGAAGTTCTCGGACATCCCCATCTACGCCAGCGTCAAGGAAGCCGCGCAGCAGCAAGGCGCCACCGTCAGCGTGATCTACGTGCCGCCGGCGGGCGCGGCGGCGGCGATCTGGGAAGCGGTGGAAGCGGACCTGGATCTGGCGATCTGCATCACCGAAGGCATCCCCGTGCGGGACATGCTGATGCTGCGCAACAAGATGAAGGCCAAGGAAGCGGCGGGCGGCAAGAAGACGCTGCTGCTGGGCCCGAACTGCCCGGGGCTGATCACGCCCGAGGAGATCAAGATCGGCATCATGCCGGGGCACATCCACCGCAAGGGCCGCATCGGCGTGGTGAGCCGCAGTGGCACGCTGACGTATGAGGCGGTGGCGCAGTTGACCGAGATCGGGCTGGGCCAAAGCTCGGCAGTGGGCATCGGCGGCGACCCGATCAACGGGCTCAAGCACATCGACATCATGCGGGCGTTCAACGACGACCCGGACACGGACGCCGTGATCATGATCGGCGAGATCGGCGGCCCCGATGAAGCCGAAGCCGCGCTGTGGTGCAAGGCGAACATGATGCGCAAGCCGATCGTGGGCTTCATCGCGGGCGTGACCGCGCCGGCCGGCAAGCGCATGGGCCACGCCGGGGCGCTGATCTCGGGTGGTGCGGACACGGCGGACGCCAAGCTCGCCATCATGGAAGAGTGCGGCTTCACCGTCACGCGCAATCCCTCCGAGATGGCACGCCTGCTCAAGGCCCTGCTCAAGTAAGCCTCCGCAGCGTCCCACAAGAAAAAAAGGCCACCCCATCCAGGGTGGCCTTTTTGCATGGCGGGAGGATCTGTCCGTCAGCGGATCAGTGGATCAGCGGCCGTAGGTGGCCGTGAACGACGCCTTGCCCAGCATCTTGTCGCCCAGGCCCTTGTTCAGCACGAAGCCGTGCAACGCGGCCGAGCCGGTCTTGGGGATGCCTGCAGCAGCGTGCAAGTCCTCCACGCCGAGGGCATAGACGGTGAAAATGTAGCGGTGCGGCTTGTCGCCCACCGGCGGGCACGGGCCGCCCCAGTTGCCATTGCCACCGGTGGCGCCGGTGTCGAAGAAGTCGCTGTGGCCGCCATTGGCACCGACCGGCAGCTTGGCCGCGGCGTTGCCCGCCCCTTGCGCCAGCGAGGTCACGGACGCCGGGATGTTGTAGACGCCCCAATGCCAGAAGCCGCTGCCCGTCGGCGCATCCGGATCGTAGACCTGGACCGCGTAGGACTTGGTGCCCGCAGGCGGGTTGATCCACACCAGCATCGGCGACACGTTCTCGCCCTTGCAGCCGAAGCCGTTGAGCACGTACTTGTTGTCGATGGTGCCGCCTTCGGCGATGTCACGGCTGGCGAGCACGAAATCGCTGGCCGGTTTAGGCATTGCTGACACAGAGGGCATCGACGGCATGGAGGCAGAGCAGCCGGCCAGCAACGCGGCAGCCGCAGCGGCAAGCAGGACGGGGGAAGAGAGGGTGTGTTGGCGTTGCATCGTGCGGGGTCTCCGAAGACTGTGAAGAGGTTTGCCGTTCTTGGGCACCACCATTCTGTCAGTCCACCGTCCACCGGCTTATCCCATGAACCCGAGGTCTTTGAGGGGGAATTGATCCAGTTCAGTCGGAAAGACCTGCGTGCTCAGCGCCGACGCACTCACCCCGAACCAGCGCCCCAGCGTCGCACCGAGTTGCTGGAAACCGAGCTGCGGTATCCACACCCCGCGGCCCGAGGCATCGTCCGGACCGCCCAGCGTGAAGTCCGGAAATTCGCCGTACAGCCCACCCCTGACGGCCCCCCCGACCACCAGCGAGAGACTGCCCCAGCCGTGGTCGGTGCCGGTGGCGTTCGGGCTGAGGGTGCGACCGAACTCGGACGCGGTGAACAGCGTGACATTGCGGTCCAGTCCGGCGCCAGTGATGGCAGTCTGGAAGGCGTCCACCGCTGCAGACAACTGGGACAGCAAGTTGGCTTGCTGCCAAGCCTGGCCGCCATGGGTGTCGAAGCCACCCAAGGACACGTAGTACACCTGACGACCCGCGCCCAGCCTGGCATGGGCGGCGATGAGCTGGGCGGTGGTCTTGAGCTGTGCGCCCAGACTCGTGGTCGGAAACGTGGCAGCAAGCGGTCCTGCGGCGGCCGTTTTCAGGGTGTTCGCCAGCGTGATGCCCTCTGCGAGCGACTTGTTGGCCGCGTTGCTCAACCGGTGTCCGGTATCGGCTGCCAGCACCTTCTGCAGCGCCTTGAGGCGCTCATCGGCTTCGGTCTGCGGCCAGAAGCTGAAGCCGTTGAGCGACAGCCCTCCGCTCTCCGGCACCAAATTGGTCAAGGTAGAGAGGCCCTGCACAAACTGTCCGGTGCTGCCCACCGCCACGGAATCCAGTGAGCGGGCGCCACCCAGTGCATCCATCAACCGCCCACCCCAACCTGTGGCGCTGCCCGCGCCCAAACCAGCATTGGCCTGGATCTGCTGGTCAGGATGCGAAAACAGCTCCCCAGGTGCCTTGCCACCCGCCAGATAGGCCGCCTTGGTCAACGGGCGCCGCAGACTGCCGATGTTGAGCATGACCGCGACTTTCCCCTGGCCATACCACTGGTCGATCGGCGCCAACGCCGCACTGAACGCGAACGCCTGCTCTACCTGTGTCGCAGTGGTCACGAGTGGGCTGCTGCGCATCGGCATCAACCGATCCCCGGACAACGCGAGACCACTGGCGCTGCGCAATCGGGTGTATTGGTCGTAGCGCACCGCGTCGAGCGGCACCACCATGTTGTTGCCGTCATTGCCGCCCGAGAGGAACAGGCACACCAGCGCCTTGAAGTCACTGACAGCCGCACTGGCCGGGTCGGCCAAACCCAGCAACCCCATCGAGGCCAGGGTGGTCATGCCCGTTGCGGAGGCCGTTCTTCCGAGAAATTGACGGCGCGAAACCATGGAATCGGGCGTGTCATCGGTCATTTCTGCACCACATATTCGCCAGTGATGGCGGTCAAGTAGAGCGCGGTCAGCGCACGCTGTTTCATGTCGGAAGACACCTTGAACACGGCCTCGCCAATCGCTTGGCGGGCCGCCACCGACATGCGCCCTTGCAGCAAGGTGCGTTCGACCAGGGCCATCAATGCCTGCGGATCCTGGGCCACGTTGAGGAAGGGAGCGATGTCTACATTGATCGCGCCACCAAGTGATCCATCCAGCAAGGCCAGTACAAAATTGGCCCGCCGAACCGCTTGACTGCCGCTGTACAACTGGAACTCTGGCCCGAAAAATCCAGTGTTGCCTGGCAATGGCGCCATCGGAGAATAAAAACCGAACACAGTGGGCGCCTGCGCCAGGCGTTCACCCATCAGGGAATAGTCCCAAAACAGATTGCGGGCACTGCTGACCTGCCCGCCCAGCACACGCACCAGCGACAGTGTGTGCAGCACAGGATCCCTCAGGTGTCCGACATCCGGTGCGGGCGCGCCACGGGCTTCGACATCCAGCAACACGGCTTTCAATGTGGCAGCCAAATTGCTGTGGGATTGCTTGAACACCGTGGCCACGCGCTGGACATACGCCCGACTCGGGTTGCTGGTGACAAAATGCCTGATCAGTCGCAGTGAAATAAATGGCGCAGCATTCGGATGCTGCATCAAGTTAGTCACCACTGAATCAAGATCCTGCGCCGCGGTCTGGCCGGCTGGCAAGATGACGCCATTCAACAAGGTCTTGGCGCGGCGGTCATGGTATTGCTCTCGAGCCACCATGGGCGCAGACATGTCTTCATACCCTTTGGCAAACCCCCAACCACTCAAGGCGCGGGAGAATTCACCGATGCGTGCCTGGTCATAGGTAGGAATGGACTTGCCAGCGGCATCGAGGCGGGGAGATCCGTCCATGTTCAGCTCCACCAATCCAATGGTGAACAACTGCATCACCTCACGGGCGAAATCCTCGTTCGGCGCGGGGGATTGGCTGTGACCAAGTCCAAGGTATTTGCCCATGGAAGGATTCCGCGTCATCTCGCGCAACAGATCACCATAGTTTCCGAATGCGTGCCTAGACAAGGTTTTCAGCCAAGGCGTTATCTCACGGCCGGTCGGGTTCTTGTCGGAGGAAACCACAAGAATCTGCGACAGTGCAAAGATCATCCGCTGGCGCAATTGATCAGGCGCCGACGCCATCGCAATGAACCAGGCATCACGCACGGTGTCCGTGCTGTCGCCGCCGTCGGCGATCACGGTTTCAGGCAGGAGCAATTGCCCGTCGATCCAATTGGCCGCACCGATCAGGCGGATGCGGGCGATGTCGGCCGCCGTGGGTCCGAAGGTGGCCTGCTCCAGCAGCCGAGCGGCGGCAACTTCTGCCGCGTCCACAACCGGAGCCGCGAAAACGGGCACGGTCACCGAGGACATCTGCGTCGTCACCGACTTGCCGGCAGCGGTGCATTCGTAGCTGCTGGGCGCGGACCAAGTCCCTTTGGTGCATGTCAAGCTGGCCCAGCCCGTCTTGCCTGCCAGCGTATTGCGCACCGTGACCGTGGCGCCCGACAGCGTGGTCACCGCCGGGCCGGAACACCCCACGCCCGTCCACGGAATTGTCCAGGCCAGTGACTTCGCCGCGCACGGCGTTTGTGCAGGCGCCGAGAACGCGGCCAGTGCCATGGCCAGCAGACCTGGGCCACGGACCATCCGGCTGACCCAGGCCATGGTGATGTTGAGAGTGGACAACATGGGAAGCTCTGTCTGCGATCCGAATTGAACAAATCGGATACTGGCACTTTCGGCGGATCACATGTTCACATCCGGGCGAACAGCACCTTGAGCGCGGGGGCCTCGGGTGTGCATACTTGGCAAGCAGCGGGCCAACAGAGGCGCCATGGCGGCATGGTCGCCATCGGCCGCAGAATGGGGGATGCACTACCTCCACACCATGGTCCGCATCACCGATGTCGATGCCTCGCTCCGCTTCTACCGCGACGCCCTCGGGCTGGAAGTGGTCTCACGCCGCGATGTGCCGCAGGGGCGCTTCACGCTGATTTTCCTGGCCGCGCCGGGCAACACGACGGCGCAGGTCGAACTCACCCACAACTGGGATCCCGAGGACTACAGCGGCGGGCGCAACTTCGGGCACCTCGCCTACGCGGTGGACAACCTCTACGCCACCTGCCAGCGCCTGATGGACCACGGCGTCACGATCAACCGGCCGCCGCGGGATGGGCGGATGGCGTTCGTGCGGTCGCCGGACGGGATTTCGGTGGAGCTGCTGCAGGATGGGGCGGCGCTGGCGGTGGTGGAGCCTTGGGGGTCGATGCCGAATGTGGGGGTGTGGTGAGGGACATCCGGCAGCACGATGGTGCAATCCGATAAGCCGTCCACCATGAACTGCTACACCATGCAGCGCCTGCCGGATAAAGCAAGATGTTTGTGATCACAACGATCAACAGCTTGAAAAGACTGGAATCTAAAATTCCCCGTGTCACTTTCGATCATGCGGCTCTGGCTCGCCCTGTGGCACCTGCGCCATGGCAGCCTCAAACGCCAGTCGGTCGTCATCCGCGGGTGGTTGCCCTCCAGCGCGACTCAGCAGCGCCATGGCGGCCTGCACATCCCCGCGCTGCGCACGTTCGGTGAAGTAATCCGCCGTCTTCAGCGCCGCCAGCTTCTCGGCCACCGCGCTCACGATGAACTGGTTGAGCGTCGTGCCATCCTCCCTCGCGACCTGCTCGGCCCCAGCCTTCAACGACCGGGGAAGGCGCAATGCATAGTTGCTCGGTGTTCCCATCACGAACTCCTTTCGTCTTGCTGGAAGAACTGCCGGGGCGTCAGGATCGACACCCCGAACTTCAGAGACTGCGGTAAAAAATCTCGGCCATTGAAGGTGACGATGCCCACGGGCTCGCCCAGCCCCTGGCCATTGGCGGCAACCTCCAGCACGAGATCATCGTTCGGATCTTTCAACTGTGGACGCCAGAGGAAGTGGATCGACACCGGCGTCAGCTTGCCCGCCAGCACGTCGAGCAGGTTGATCACCGAAGCACGCTCCACGCCCGAAGCCTTCAGGTGCTCCGGCCGCAGCAGCACCGCCTCGTACTCGATGAACAGTGGCATCCTGCACAGGATCGGCCCTTCGATTCACAATCCCGACGCTGCATGCGCCAGTGAAAAGGCCACCGGCCCGTCAAACGGAAGCCGGTGGCCTGGGTGGGTACCCGCCTTCGCGAGTACAACGGGGATCGTCTTACTTCTTGCCCGGCGGCAGATCCGTACAGCTCCCGTGCGCAACCTCAGCCGCCATCCCGATCGACTCGCCCAGCGTCGGATGCGGGTGAATCGTCTTCCCGATGTCCACCACATCCGCCCCCATCTCGATCGCCAGCGCAATCTCGCCGATCATGTCGCCAGCGTGCGTGCCGACGATGCCGCCGCCGAGGATCTTGCCGTGGCCGTGCGCCTCGGGTGAATCGTCGAACAGCAGCTTCGTGAAGCCTTCGTCGCGGCCGTTGGCAATCGCCCGGCCCGACGCCGTCCACGGAAACAGGCCCTTCTTGACCTTGATCCCCTGCGCCTTCGCCTGGTCTTCGGTCAGCCCGACCCATGCCACTTCCGGATCGGTGTAGGCCACGCTCGGGATCACGCGGGCGTTGAACGCGGCTGACGCCAGTTCCTTGTTGCCCTGCAGCGTGCCGGCGATGACTTCCACCGCGACGTGCGCCTCATGCACCGCCTTGTCGGCCGCGAGCTGCAGTCCACCGAACCCGGCTTTGTTGCACAACCCGACTTGATCATTGATGATCGCTCGACGATGTAGGCTGACGAAAGGAGTCGCCATGAACTACGCACAGACCATCTACCAGCGCAGCCTGCAACTGCCGGATACCGCAGCGCAAGAGGCGCTCGACTTCATCGACTTCCTGCTGCAACGCTACGCCATGACAGCGAAAACGCCTCAGCAGGATGGGCCACGCCAAGACACCGCCGCCTTCCTGCGAGCCATCGCAAATGGATGGGGGGACGATTTCCCTGACGACATAAACGACGCGGACCTGGGCGTGGACAGCCCCCGTGACCCGCTCTGAGGTCAGCACCATGGCCCAGCTTGCAACCTTGCCTTGTTACCTGCTTGACACGAACGCGGTCATCGCCCTGATGAAGGCAAATCCTGGGGTCATCCGCCGCATCCAGGAGGTTGGCACGGCCGACTTGACCTTGTGTGCCCCGGTGGAAGCCGAGTTGTGGTTCGGAGTCGCGCGCAGTGATCCTCAACGGCAGTCGCACAACCGCCAGCGCCTACTCACCCTGTTGGGCTGGCTACCCTCGCTGGCGTTCTCTGGTGAGGCCACGGTCCAGTTCGGCGAGATTCGTGCCAATCTGGCCCGACTCGGCACACCCATCGGTCCCTACGACTTGCAGATTGCAGCCATAGCCCGCGCCAACGACCTGACGATGGTGACGCGCAATGTGCGCGAATTCGAGCGAGTACCGGGACTCAGGCTGGAAAACTGGGAAGCGTCGGTATGACAGGTCGGCTAGAAAATCGACAAATCCTTCTGGGCTTGGGCAAGCTTTCTAGCGGCCTCCTCCAACTGGATCTGTAGCATCGCGAGTTGACTCGTTGCCAGCTTTCCACAGGCTTGAAGTTCGCCAACCCCTTGCGTAAGTGCTGCCTCGACCCTGATCTTGCGCGCATCCATTTTTGACTGGATACCGTTTCTGTCTGCAGCCGAGACTGCGTTGGCAGAGTTAAAGACGAACTTCCTCTCACAACCTGCCTTCCAATCTGTAACCGCACGGGTCAATCCGCCCCCAAAACCCCGGACCTGCATGACTGCGCTGCGAGTGACATCAGCAGCAGTCTCGATGCCAAATGAACGCAGAGCCGCTTTCCGAGCCGGCCCTACACCCGAAATGGTTGCGTTGTCGATGAAGAATCTGTCCAAAAACTGCTGCTTCTGACGCTCAAGTGCAGTGGAATGTAACTTGTCCAGTTCCTGCTTTTCAGCTTGAGGCAAAGCTAGGTACTCGTCTCTGAGCTTGGCAAGCTCCATGCGTTTGGCCATGAAGCTCGCGGCGCCCGTCTCTCGCTTTGCACGCTCGATCAACTGCTCATACGCATACTTCGCTCCCTGCAGGATGGCATTCCGCCGCGATCGTTCTGCAGTGCGCTCGGACGAGCCCGCTCTGTCGGCCATGAACCAGCCGACCGCACCCACGACGAGGCCCAAGAACATGGCCTTGGGTTCTGCCACCGCAATGGCAATGCCTGTGCAAACGGCAAGCACACTGTAGAACGTAGTAGTGTTTTCGCCTGGAATACTGGTTGGCAACGCTTGTGCCACCACGGTGAAGCTACTCGGACTCGGTACGCTCACCGTCGGCGGAACAGGCACAGCTTGAATGACCGCCCAGACCTGAGCCAAGACGAACCCTGTCAAAGTCGGGGTGTAAGTGGCGCCCAGGTCGAGGAAGTACGTCACACCCTGCTGTTCAAGTGCGCACCACGGACACTTGGCGAGGTGATCCGGGTAGACGTGCATCGGCGATGCAGAGCACTTTTTCAGGTGACCCCGAACACGGTCCAGTTCGGCAACCCACTGCTGAGCTGTCGGCCGGGCACCTTGAGCACCTCGCTCCGTGAACGCTTGGTGGAACATGGTCTCCATCGCGTCCGGCACCATCGACAAAGGAATCGATCGCGGTGGTGGCGCAATGCCACGAGACTGACTGTCACGCGCATAGGCGTACCGGAATTTCTTGATGTTGGATTCAAGCTCGATATCCACCGCACTACTCTGCAACGGCACCCCTGCATAGGGATGTCGTGCGCCAAAAAGCAGATGGAATATCAGCAGCGCCAAGCCAAAATTGTCGTGATTGACCGTCCGCATGACTGCGAACGATGTCAGTGACTGGAGTTCCGGCGGCGTGAAATGTGGCGTGCCTGCATCGCACAGATGCACCGTACTCGATGCGTTTATCTGGAACGAGTCGCTATCAACGAGGACAACTCTGCTGTCCTTGCCGACCATGAAGCCTTTTTGGTTCACGTCCCCAATGACATGCCCCTGCGAATGCAAGGTCTCGAAAGAACAGGCGATGTTGCGTGCAACATGGAGCAAGTAGTCCCATGCGGCTTTCGGAGAATCCTGCCGTCGATGTGCAGGGCTGTAGACCATGTGGACTTCCTTGCCAGCCACCATCGGCATCAGAAATCCGACCACAGATCCACCAGGTGAAGCGTGCAGCGTCTCCTGAGGCCAAGCGATGTAGCTCACCAATCTCTGGTCCCCCGTAGCTGCCATGAAGCTCAACTTGGCCTGCTTCCTGGCGTCTGGCAGTTTGTGGTCGTGATAGAGCTTGGCAACCTGTCCACTGCGCGACGGAACCTCAAAAACGGCCCCTTCCCCGCCCCGGCCCAGTTCGCGACCGATGCCAACCGGTGCGCCCTGCGAAGTAAAGAGCGTTTTTGCCATGCCTCGATTCAAGTCAGGCGGACAGCCAGTGCCAGCGTCTTGTCATCGTCAGTCCGCTCATTGACCGCCACGCTCCCAAGGAACTTGACCAGCAGAGGCTGGAGCTGTTCTTCCTGCTCCGGTGTTGCGCGGGCCATGCCGCTGAAAAACGGTGTGAAGAACGGTTCATGCGGCGTGTTTGTTGCCATGTTCAAAGCCAGCCGCTGGAGTCCGTCGCTGAACACTGCAACACGCAGGACTGGGTCAGGGTAGACCTTCGTGGCCAGTACGCTGACAGCGTCCGCATCGGTCGCAAAGTGGGTCATGTTGGCGTACTCACCGCTCATCGGAATGACTGCGACTTCGAGTCCGGCCCCTACGTCCAAGACCACCCCACCGTCACCAATTTGGAAGACCAGCGTTCCAGACGGTGACGACAGCACACCAAGGAAAGTGCAGGCAAAGTCCCTGGCCTTCAGACCGTCGACCGCAGCTTTGGCATAGATACGGTCACGCACGGCCACGACCAATTCCGTCGCCAAGCTGTCGCTGAGGCCAAACTCGCCCTGCAGCAGCTTTAGGGCCAGGAACTCGCCGGCGGCCTCGATGGCCAGCTCGGCACCCTCACCGCCTTTAGCGGCACTGCCTGCGCCGTCTGAAACGAACATCGACAGGAGGGGCTGCCCAGTAGAAAGGGTGTCAACCAGCACCAAACAACTGTCTTCGCAGGCTGAGCCGTTCGCGACGTGGGCGGTGCCAATCTCCGACGCGGCCACGACTCGCCAGTTCACACGGATGCCCAGCCCGTCGGCGACGAAAGCGGGACTTCCGTCCCAACGGTTGACTTGGAGACTGAACTAAGCGAACTGGACAGCCACTTGAAGAGTTCTCTGAACTTCATGCCATCTAGGGAAAGGGGCTCACGGGCGCTACTGATTTGGCGAAGAGTGCCCATGTCGGCGCCCTGCACCCCGATGGCGAAGAAAGCGAATTGCTTGGAGGCCTCACCTTCACGCACCGCTTCAGCGGCTGCTTTCCAAGCATCGGTCGGCTTGCCATCTGTGATGAGAAACACCCAGGGCCGGTAGTACGAGATGCCGTTGGAGCGGTAGTCCTGCTTGCGGTCGCGAACCATGTTCAGCGCCTCCATGATGGCTGCACCCATCGGCGTATCACCCTGTGCTTGCAGGGTAGGAGGGAAAAAGGCCGACGCGGTGGTGAACGGCATCTCAATCTTGACCGGGCCGAAGGTGATGATGCCGATTTCGACACGCTTCATAGCCAGGGAGTCGGCAGCCAATTCGTCTTTGAAGAGGGCCAGACCAGCGTTCAGCGCATCAAGCGGCCGGCCGTTCATCGAACCAGACACGTCCAACAACAAAACACAAGGACAACGAGGCTCGGGATTGCTCGCAAAGTCGTTGGTTTCGAAGGCTATTTGTTCGTTCACAGGATCTCCCTTGGTGCTATGGCGACAGATGCAGAAAAGTGTACCCATGCACGATCTTGGCCCTGCACACCCAGCCAGTCTGGAGAACAGGTTTCCGATTCGTTCAGCACAGAAATGGCAAAAAGCCCGACCGGCTCACACCGATCGGGCTTCTCTTCGCAGGCGTTGATGCGCTGCGTGGATACCCGCTTTTGCGGGTATGACGGATTGTCTTACTTCTTGCCCGGCGGCAGATCCGTACAGCTCCCGTGCGCGACCTCAGCCGCCATCCCGATCGACTCGCCCAGCGTCGGATGCGGATGAATCGTCTTCCCGATATCGACCACATCCGCCCCCATCTCGATCGCCAGCGCGATCTCGCCGATCATGTCGCCCGCGTGCGTGCCGACGATGCCGCCGCCGAGGATCTTGCCGTGGCCGTGCGCCTCGGGTGAATCGTCGAACAG
>JBEEMX010000069.1:0-10812 GCA_041192465.1 Pseudomonadota bacterium
GCCGCATGGACACCGCAATGCCATGAATGCGGGGTGGCAGGGGAAATTCAGGGCCGCGTTGCGCGGCCCATTTGGCGGGAGCAGTCCGGGGGGATTGCCGAGTATGTACGGACTGGTTATCGACTGAATACCGGGCGCAGCGCCGCCGGTCTGCGCCAGCGCGGTGCCTGCACCACTGGCGGCGGACGGAACCAGATGCTCTTGGGGCGGCCCGTGGCGGTGCGGCTATAGACGGCGTCGCCATGGACCTCCTGCTTGTGCGCGAGCAGCAGTGTGGACAACACCTTGCGCTGGCACAGGCTGCAACTGATCGAGCGGTTACCGATCAGCCCAGGCGCCATCGGTGGCACTTTGGCGAGTTTTCGGTGCGTCGGTGCCAGAGGCGTGACTGGATGTTGACCCCCGCAATCCGGGGGGGTGGTGGTGCATGACATGATTTTATTGTTGTAGTGGGCATGAATTATTTTTCCACGCCTAGGTTGCATCAAAGCTGGGTATTGCCATCTGTCAAGGCATTACTGCTGTCTGACCCGCATCCTATCTCCCTCAAATCAAGGGTGTGAACCGTGTCAAAAATTGAATTTGATAAATTCGGCAACTGTTGGCAAACCGCGGTACCGATGCGGTTCAGGCGCAGGGGATGCACGGCCCTGTCAGAGCGGCAACTCGGTGTAGAAGCGCCCGCCGTGGAAGATCAGCGGCGAAGCGTCGGCGCGGTAGCGGCAGTGTTCGACCTCGCCGACGAAGATGACGTGGTCGCCTTCCTCGTAGCGGCTGCGGTTGTGGCATTCGAGCACGGCGGCGGCACCATCGAGCAGCGGCACGCCGCCGGCACCGGGGCGCCAGTCGAGGCCGGCAAACCGGTCGGTGCCACGCGAGGCGAAGCGTTCGGCCAGTGCGCGCTGTTCGGCGGCGAGGATGTGGATGGCGTAGTGCGAGCCGGTGGCGAAGGCCGGCATCGACCCGGCTTGCAGCGCCAGGCTCCACAGCACCAGCGGCGGTGTGAGCGAAACCGAGTTGAACGAGTTGGCCGTGAGCCCCACCGGGGTGCCGTCGGCGGCACGCGCAGTGACGATGGTGACACCGGTGGCGAACAGGCCGAGTGCTGCGCGGAAATCCTGCCGGGTGAAGGGAGAGGCTTGCATGGCGCGGATTGTCCGCGAATACCCGCAGTCCCGTGGCCGCGGGATGGGAGGTTCGCCTTCTAGAATCCGTGCATGGACCGTCCTGCTTCTGTTGCCGCCCCACTGCCGCCCGCCCGCCTCTCGGGTCGCTCTTTCACCACGGTGTGGCTGCTGCGCTGGTGGCGCTTGCTGGCGGTGCTGGTGCTGGGGTTCGCCTCGGGGCTGCCGCTGGCGCTCACCGGGCAGGCCATGCAGGCGTGGTTGAGCCTCGAAGGGGTGGATGTGGCCACGATCGGCTTCCTGAGCCTGGTCGGATTGCCCTACACCTTCAAGTTCCTCTGGGCACCGCTGATGGACCGGTTCGACCCGCCTTTCCTCGGGCGGCGCAAGGGCTGGCTGGTGCTGACGCAGCTCGCGTTGGCGGGCGTGCTGGTGTTGATGGCGGACACCTCGCCCAAGACCTCGATGCAGGCGTTTGCGCTGCTGGCGGTGGCGGTGTCCTTCCTGTCGGCCTCGCAGGATGTCGTGATCGACGCCTACCGCACCGATGTGCTGCCCGCTGCCGAGCGCGGGCTGGGCTCGTCGCTGGCGGTGCTGGGGTATCGGCTGGCGATGATCCTGTCGGGCGGCGTGGCGCTGATCTGGACCGATCCGGCCAATGTGGCGGCGGGCGCGGCGGTGGGCAGCGGCGCGGGCTGGACGTGGCCGGAGGTGTACCGGCTGATGGCGGCGCTGATGGTGGGCGCAGCGGGGGTGTCGGCGCTGGCGATGCCGCGGCTGAAGGTGACGGTGCGGCCCGAGAGCGTGGCGCGCAACGACCTGATCGGCTTTGCCGCGGTGCTGGTGGCGGTGGCGGCGGGCTATGTGCTGACGGACAAGGTGCTGGGCGGGGTGGCGAGTGCGCTGTTGCAGCCGCTGCTGGAGCACACCACGCTGCCAGCGCCGCTGCGGCAACGCTGGGTGGATCTGCTGGGCCTCGTGCTGGGCATCGGCGTGACGCTGCCGCTGGCGGCATGGGCGGCGCGCAAGGCGCGCTTCGACACGCTGCTGGGCGGCTTGCAGAGCTATTTCAGCCAGCCGGGGGCATGGGCGTTTCTCGGCTTCATCGTGCTCTACAAGCTGGGCGACGCCTTCGCCGGCTCGCTGATGACGCCGTTCCTGCTCAAGGCGATGGCCTATGGCTCGGCCGAGGTCGGCGTGGTCAACAAGGTGATCGGGCTGTGGCTGACCATCGGCGGGGCGCTGCTGGGCGGGGCGCTGATGATCCGGCTGGGGCTGTGGCGGGCGCTGCTGGTGTTCGGGGTGCTGCAGATGGTGAGCAACCTGGGCTTCTGGTGGCTGGCGGTCAACGGCAAGGGTGTGCTGCCGGGGCTGACGGTGCCGGCCTTCGACTGGGGCATCCTCCGGCTGGCGCAGGCCACGCCGGTCGATGGTGGGCTGCTGATGGTGATTGCCTTCGAGAACCTCTCGGGCGGCATGGGCACGGCGGCGTTTGTCGCTTTCCTGATGAGCCTGACGAGCCAGCGTTTTTCCGCCACGCAGTACGCGCTGCTGTCCGCGTTTGCCTCGGTCGGGCGGGTCTGGGTCGGGCCGCTGGCGGGGGTGCTGGCCGAGTCGATCGGCTGGCCCAGCTTCTTCATCGTGTCCACGGTCGCGGCGCTGCCGGCGTTGTGGATGCTCTGGGGCCTGCGCGCGACGGTGCAGGCGCTGGAGGTCGATCCGGCCACGGTCGCCCTCGACGACTGACTCCGATCCGATTCCGGTCGGGTTCTTGTTCAATTTGGATGCTCACCACCATGCGCCAGGATCTTGTCGAAAACGCCACCCTCACCACCCGCATCGATCTGCACCGGCAGGGCTGCGGCTGTGCGCTGCATGGCCGGCGGCTGTTCACCGGCCTGCTGGCCGGCGCTGCCGCGACGGCGGCGTTTCCGGCGCTGGCCCGCGATGGCGTGGAGGTGGGGAGCAACTCCAAATTCACCAAGCTGGTGTCGGCCGAGCAGGTCGAATCCGCCGCGCAGCAGCAGTATCTGCAACTGCGCCAGGAAGCCAGCAGCAAGCATGCACTGGCCCCCGCGAACCACCCGCAGCAGCAGCGCCTGCAGGCCATCGCTGACCGGTTGATTCCCTACACCTACGAGTGGAACGAGCGGGCCCGCAACTGGAGCTGGCAGGTCAGCCTGATCGGCAGCAAGGAGTTGAATGCGTTCTGCATGCCGGGCGGCAAGATCGCGTTCTACCTGGGCATCCTGCAGACGCTGCAGCTCAGCGACGACGAGGTCGCGATGATCATGGGCCACGAAATGGCGCATGCCCTGCGCGAACACGCCCGCGAGCGCATGGGCAAGCAGACGGCGACCCGCGGCGTCATCGAGCTGGGTGCAGCCGTGTTCGGGCTGGGCAATCTGGCCCGCTCGGCGGCCGACATGGGCGGCCAATTGCTGACGCTGAAGTTCGGCCGCCAGGATGAGTCCGAGGCTGATCTGGTCGGCATGGAACTGGCAGCGCGGGCTGGCTACAACCCGCGGGCCGGTGTGTCGCTGTGGCAGAAGATGGCCGAGGCGAGCAAGGGGGCGCCGCCG
The DNA here is from genome assembly GCA_041192465.1 of Pseudomonadota bacterium. Classification (GTDB taxonomy): domain Bacteria; phylum Pseudomonadota; class Gammaproteobacteria; order Burkholderiales; family Burkholderiaceae_C; genus Sphaerotilus. Next base: position 3,707 of record JBEEMX010000069.1, read on the forward strand.
CAGTTTCTGTCTACCCACCCGTCGAGCAGCACGCGCATCCAGGATATCGAGGCAAATCTGACCAAGGTCGAGCCGCTCTACGCCCGCGCGCCGCGCCCGCCGCGCCAGTTCGGTCCGCCGGCTCTGCGGACCACGGCGGAGTAAGTTCCGCGCGGGCCGCTGTCACCAGCGGTTGGGCAACTGCTTGAGGATGTGCAGGCCGCGGCCGATGGTGGCCGTGTAGCCGCCACGCTCCAGATCCTTGAGCAGGCGGCTGACCATTTCGCGCGAGCAGCCGATGCGGCTGGCGATTTCTGCGTGGGTGACGCGGCTGACGAGGCGGCGTGTGCCGTCGTCCTGCAGCACGGCCAGACCTTCGATCAGCGCGACGAGGCGGCCGTAGCTGTCCATCAGCGCCATGTTGCGCGCATCGCGGGTGGCTGTGCGGGCGCGGGCGATGACCTTGGAGAGCAGCTCGAACGCGAACTCCGGGTACAGCGCGATGTGTTCGAGCAGGGTCGGGCGCGTGATGACGACGCAGGTGGTCGGCTCCACCGTGATCACGCTGGCCGCACGCGGGCCGCCGTCCAGGCTCATCTCGCCGACGAACTCGCCGCTGCCGTAGAGGCCGAAGGTGATCTCGCGGTCGTTCGGACCGAGCGAGAAGACCTTGATCCGGCCCGAAAGCACGATGTAGAGCGTGTCGCCGAACTCGCCTTCCTGGATCAGGATCACGCCTTTGCGGTAGCGGCGGGGCACTGCCCGCCTGGCCAGGGCGTTCAGGGCGGGCGACAGCTTCAGCTCGTCCAAGGGAGCTTCCGAGGCACTGGTTGTTCGGGTTGTTCTGGGCATCGTCCTCCACGATAGGACAAGCCAGTGACAACCGCAATAGCGCGCCTCGATCGGCGCGGTGACCCGGACGGCACCGTTCGCTGTCAGTGGGCTGCTTCGTGGCCGAGCACCGAGACGATCGGCGGCAGCATTGCCACCTGCCGCACGAGGTCGCGGATGCTGGCGGCCTGGGTCTTCTGGCGCACGCTGGCGATCTGGGTGCGCACGGTCGAGACGGCCACGCCAAACCTGCGGGCAATCGCGCTGGGATCGTCGCCGGTGCACAGGGCGGTGAGCACCATGCCTTCGGCGTGGGTGAGGTTGTGCACGCGGGCGAAGTGCTCGACGCTCAGGGCCTCGCAGACCTGCTGCTTGCCAAAGACGAGCAGGATCGCGCCCTCGGTACGGCCGCCCAGCGGGCTGCTCAGCGGCACGACGGCCACCGTTTCCATGTGCGGGCCTTCGCCGAGCTTGAGCAGGCTGCGGCGACCGGCGGCGGCCAGGCTCAAGGCGCGCTGCAGCAAGGGGTCGTCGGCATTGCTGCGGGTGTGCAACTGGCCGTCCTGCAGCCGGCAGGAGCTGTGCGCCGAGGTGCAGTGCTGGTAACCCATCTGGTTGGCCTGCATCAGATGGCCAACGGCGTCGAGGATGAGCATGCCGTAGTCCAGCTCGTCCATGGCACCGGTCAGCATGTGCAGCAGCCACTGTGCACTGTGCGCCAGCGGTGGCGTTCCTGCATCGGCATGGGGCCGGTCGAAACGTTCACGGGCCAAGGGAGAGGAAGCAGTCAGCATGGCGTTACTCCTGATCGACCCTGTGAATCCCCCCGAACCCACCAGCGTCTGAAGACCTACGTTATCGCGCTGTCACGGTCCGGAAGTCTGGTTTTTGCACCTGTATAGCGTGATCTATTGCCAGATCGCAGGTTACAGGCGTTACCGAATGTGGTGGCCTATTCCTGGGGAATTTCTGTGCTGTTCAGGTGCCACCAACGTACTGGTTCGTTACCCGTTCTTCGCCAAAACTGCTCTCCGGGCTGTGGAAGACGACGTGGCCGGGGGTGGGTGTGGTGGCGCAGCATGGGGGGAGATTGTCCATGGTGACCCCGTAGACTGCATGTTCGGTCTGGTCCTGTCTGGAGATGTCGCTTGAAACTGAAAATGGCTGAGAAGTCGCTGTTCGCGGTCCTGCTGCGCTCCCCCTGGTGGGTGAGCCTGGCGATCGGTACTGCCATCGGGCTGGTGGCCGCAGCCGCACTGCCGCAGGAGTTCCGCGTGGCGGGCGCCGTGTCGGGGTTTCCGTTCTTCGTCATCGGTGCCCTGGCCGCACGCCGCCAATGGGGCCAGCCCAGCGCGGCCCAGGTGGCTCAGACCCTGCAGACGGTGAGCGCCATGCCGTGGCCAGCCTTCGCCAGTGCCCTGGACGCCGCGTTCCAGCGCGACGGCTACCAGGTGCAGCGCGGTGCGGCGCCGGGGGTGGACTTCGTGCTGCAGCGCCAGGGCCGCACGACACTGGTGAGTGCGCGCCGCTGGAAAGCCGCGCGCATCGGGCTGGAGCCGCTGCGCGAATTGCAGGCGGCGCGCGAGGCGGCCGATGCGCAGGAGGCGCTGTGCATCGCCCTGGGCGAGTTCACCGAAAACACCCGCCCCTTTGTCCGCGAGTACAACCTCACCCTGTGGCAATCGGCCGAGCTGGCGCAGACCCTGCGAGGCATCCCGTTGAACGCTTGAACCCCTGGAACCCCGCCCCATGCGCATGCACCTGTTCCTCTCGGTGGCCCTGCTGACCGCCAGCATCTCCAGTTTCGCGCAAGCGCCCGCCGCACCGGCTGGCACCGCCGTGGTGGTGCGCGGCTTGACGGACCCGTGGGCGATGGCCTTCCTGCCGGATGGGCGGATGCTCATCACCGAAAAGGCGGGGCAGCTGCGCATCGCTACCCCGGACGGCCGCTTGTCGGCGCCGCTGGCCGGCCTGCCCGCGGTGGCGGCGCGCGGGCAGTGTGGCTTGCTGGATGTCGTGCTCGACCCCCGGTTCAGCGAGAACCGCCGCCTGTTCTTCACCTTTGCCGAGCCCGGCCCGGGAGGCAACAGCACGGCCGTGGGCAGCGCACGCCTGGTGGACGACCAACTGCGCGAGGTGCGCACCCTGTTCAGCCAGAAGCCCAAGATGGACAGCAGCAGCCACTGCGGCTCGCGCATCGTGATCGACCGCCAGGGCCATTTGATGGTGGGGCTGGGCGATCGCTTCAGCGGCAAGGACGAGGCGCAGAACCCGGGCAACCACATCGGCAAGGTGGTGCGCCTCACCACGGAAGGCGGTGTGCCGGCGGACAACCCCTTCGTGTCGCGTGTGGGGGCGGCGCCCGAGGTGTTCAGCCTGGGCCACCGCAACATCCAGGGCGCGGCGCTGCACCCAGTGACGGGCGATCTGTGGGCCAGCGAACACGGGCCGCAAGGTGGTGATGAAATCAATGTGGTCGAGGCTGGGCGCAACCACGGCTGGCCGCTGGTGACCTATGGCCGCAACTACGGCACGGGCACGCCCATCGGCGAAACCGGGCCAAAAACCGGCTTCGAGCCACCGCTGCACCACTGGGCACCCACCTCCATCGCGCCCAGCGGCATGGCCTTTCTGACCAGCGATCGGTACCAGACCCGCCAGCCCGAGTGGAAAGGCAGCCTGTTCATCGGGGCCTTGCGCGGTCAGGCGCTGGTGCGGCTGACGGTGGACGGCCGGCGCATCACCGCCGAGCAGCGCCTGCTGGAAGGCCAAGCCCGCATCCGCGACGTGCGGCAGGGGCCGGATGGCTGGCTCTACCTGCTGACCGATGGCGCAGGCGGGCAGGTGCTGCGCTTGCTGCCTTGAGGCTTGATGTCTGAGGCTAGCCGGATGACCACTCGCGGTTGACCCGCGCATCCGTTACTATTTCGACCATGACTGCATGGCATGCCGACCTGTGGATGACGCTGGAAACACTCCGTTGCGAGCAGGCCGTGTTTGCCCGGATCACGGCCGTCGCTCGCCAGCTTGGTTTCGATTACTGCGCCTTTGGCCTGCGGGCACCTTGGCCCCTGCAGGCACCTGAGACGGTGATGCTCAACAACTATTCCGAGGTCTGGCAAGCGCACTACGAACAAGAGGGCTATCTGGCTTATGACCCCACGATCCGGCACGGCCTGTGTTCGACCGCGCCACTGGTCTGGAGCGACGCTGTGTTTGCTGATACCCCAGAACTCTGGGCCGATGCGCAGGCGGTGGGGCTGGCAGCCTGCTGACGCTGGCGCGCTCCGCCGAGCCGCTGATCGATGCCGAGCTGTGTGCCCATGAGCCGCAGATGCGCTGGCTGGTCCAGATCTCCCACCTCCACCTGTCACGCCTGCTGGTGCCTCGGTTGATGGCGGACCCTGCCGTGCGTCCGCTCATTCAGCGCGAAATCGACATTCTGAGGTGGACGGGCGATGGCAAGACGGCCGAGGAGGTCGCCTCTCTCCTGGGCCTCTCGGTCCATACCGTCCACTTTCACATCAAGAGGGCCGTGGCAAAGCTTGGCGTGACCAACAAGACGGCGGCGGTTGTTCGTGCCATGGCGATGGGCTTCCTGCATTGATCCGGAACTGATGATGCGTCGTTCATGCGGTTGATGACTACTAATTCTGGTAGTTGCGCGGTAGTCGGAAAAAGCGTTGAATCCTGTTCACCACATCACGGATACGGGACGAGACGCATGGCTGATTACACCGCAGAGATTATCTGGATTCGTGGCGAACAAGATTTCCTTGGCAATCGATACAGTCGAAAACACACCCTTCGATTCGACGGCGGGATGGAAATCCCAGGTTCCTCGTCGCCACATGTGGTGCCGCTTCCGATGTCTGATGCATTGGCCGTCGATCCGGAAGAGGCATTTGTCGCATCGCTGTCGAGTTGCCATATGCTTTGGTTTCTCTCGATTGCCGCCAGGCGGAAATTCTGTGTCGATCGCTATTTCGATTCGACCATCGGCGTGATGCGCAGGAATGCCGAAGGGAAAATGGCCATGTCCGTGGTCACGTTGCGGCCTGAGGTCATATTCTCGGGCGAACACCACCCGACGCACGAGCAGATTGACCAGATGCACCATGAAGCCCATGAAGAATGTTTCATTGCCAACTCAGTAAAAACTGAAGTGCGCTGTGAACCGATCTATGAAAATTATTGAGCACATGACTTCGCCTACCCCAGTCCAGGATGCATCGTTTCTCGGCGCCTACGCCAAGAGGGGAGCATTCACGGACTGCTATGCAACAACGGTCCCGGGGGCGGTCTCCCTGCCAGAATTTATCGAAGCCTTCTACACAACTCCACTGTTCAAAGTGGAGCGTTGGCTTCTTGCAAAGGCAAACCGTCCGCCGTCAACCGATAGACAGGCGCATCAGATCGCGGTTGGCGAGAGTCATGCGTTCTCTGCCTGGAAGGTCGAAAACCGCTCGGATAACGAGATTCTTCTGAAGGCTGGGCAAACCCGATCTTGGCTCAGTGTCGCGCCGGTCGCATCAAAGCCTGGGGCCACCACGCTACTTTTCGGTTCGGCGGTCGTACCAATGCGCTCCGGGGGCAAGTTCGGCCTTGCATTCCATGCGCTTCTTCGCTTTCATCAGCTCTACTCAAAATTGCTCCTTTCGTCGGCAGCAAGACGCATAAGCAATTTTAAATAATTCAAACTTGAATTGTTCGTCAAAGCCACCAAGTATTTCAGCAACATCCTGCTCAAGAATGGGCTTTGTCCGGCGTTTTGTTGTCATCCATGTGTATTTCATCTTGTGCCAAAGTCGCTCGATTCTGTTAAGTTCAGGGCTGCAAGAAATTTTAAACAAGTTTGATTGCTGGATGAGTTATTCCTTGCCAAGTTGCTCAAGCCATTGCCTGCAAGCAGCGAGGCCTAATCGGGTAGTCAGAAGCATCGAACAACTCTCAGTCATCACATCTGGATGGAATTCGTCCATTTGGGGAAGTAAACTGCGCCCATGACACCTCGTGCGCTCCTGTGCTTCGGCGACTCCAACACCCACGGCACCTGCCCCATGCGCCACCGGGACGACGCCTGCCGTCTCGGTCGCAGCGAACGCTGGCCCGGCGTGCTGCAAGCCGCGCTCGGCGCCGGCTGGCACGTCATCGAGGATGGTTTGCCGGGCCGCACCATCGGCCGTGACGACCCGGTCGAGGGCGCCGACCGCAACGCGCTGCGCACCCTGCCGGCCAGCCTGCAGGCGCACCGGCCGCTCGACGTGGTCGTGTTCATGCTCGGCACCAATGACCTCAAGGCCCGCTTCGGCGCCAGCGCGCTGCAGATCGCCGAGGGCGCCCACATGCTGATCGACATGGTCCTCGCCAACACGCTGCCGGGCGCGGCGCGGGTGCGGGTGCTGCTGGTCTGCCCGCCGCCGATCGAGGAACACGGTGTGCTGGCCGACATGTTCAGTGGCGGGGCCACCAAGGCGCGGGGGCTGGCGGCGGCGATGCGGGCGGTGGCGGCGCAGCGCGGCGTGGCCTTTCTCGACGCGGGCGAGCACATCGCCGTCAGCGCCGAGGAGGGCATCCACCTCGACGCAGCGGCCCACGCACGGCTCGGTGCGGTCATCGCCGACGCAGTGCGTTCACTCGGCTGAATCGGCTTCCGGTTCGGACCCCAGGCCCCACCACCGCGGCATCAGCGCCTGCACCTGCGCCCCCGCGAACCGGTCGTCGATCAGATGCACCACGCCGCGGTCCTGCGGCGTGCGGATCACCCGGCCGGCCGCCTGCACCACCTTCTGCACGCCCGGGAACAGGTAGGCGCAGTCGAACCCGCTGCCCGTGTCGCGGCTGACCAGCGCCTCCAGCCGGCGGCGGATCTGCTCGTTGACCGGGTTGACCTGCGGCAGGCCGAGGGTGGCGATGAACGCGCCGATCAGCCGGTCGCCGGGCAGGTCGATGCCTTCCGCGAACGCGCCGCCCAGCACCGCGAAGCCCACGCCGCGCCCGCCCGCCGCGAACCGGGCGAGAAACGCCGCCTGCTCCGGCTCGCTCATGCGCCGCGACTGCTTCCACACCGGCACGTCCGGGTGCGCCGCCTCGAACGCCGCGGCCACCCGGTCGAGGTAGTCGAAGCTGCTGAAGAAGGCGAGGTAGTTGCCCGGCCGCTCGGCGTACTGCGCGGCGATGAGGCCGACGATCGGTGCGACCGAGGCGTCCCGGTGCTGCCAGCGGGTCGAGATGTCGCGGGCGATGTGGATGTCCAACTGCGTGCGCTCGAAGGGCGAATCCACGTCGATCCACGC